>NZ_JBHTVT010000003.1:0-79037 GCF_042792795.1 Isoptericola sp. NPDC056605
GGCCCGCACCTGGTGCGGGCCGCCCTTCGAACTACCTCGGCGAGTCTCGAGCTACCTCGGCGTGAGGTGGCAGGTCACATCTTGTGGCCGGCGGAGCGCAGCTGCTGCGCGGCCTCGACGATGCGGGCGGCCATGCCGGCCTCGGCCTGCTTGCCCCAGGCGCGCGGGTCGTAGGCCTTCTTGTTGCCGACCTCGCCGTCCACCTTGAGGACGCCGTCGTAGTTGCGGAAGAAGTGGTCCGCGACGGGACGCGAGAACGCGTACTGCGTGTCGGTGTCGATGTTCATCTTGATGACACCGTTGTCGACCGCCTCGGAGATCTCCTCGGCCGTGGAGCCCGAACCGCCGTGGAACACGAGGTCGAACGGGTTCTCCTTGCCGATCTCCGAGCCGACGGCCTTCTGGATGTCCGCGAGGATCGACGGGCGCAGCTTCACGGCACCCGGCTTGTACACGCCGTGCACGTTGCCGAAGGTGAGGGCCGTGAGGTAGCGACCCTTCTCGCCGGCGCCGAGGGCGCGCACGGTGGCGAGGCCGTCCTCGGCCGTCGTGTAGAGCTTCTCGTTGATCTCGGCCTCGTGGCCGTCCTCCTCGCCGCCCACGACGCCGACCTCGATCTCGAGGATGGTGCGCGCGGCCTGCGAGAGCTCGAGCAGCTCGGCGGCGATGACGAGGTTCTCGTCCAGGGGGATGTCCGAGCCGTCGAACATGTGCGACTGGAAGGTCGGGTTCTTGCCGGCCTTCACCTGCTCCGCCTCGAGGGCGAGCAGCGGACGCACCCAGGAGTCGAGGTTCTTCTTGACGCAGTGGTCGGTGTGGATCGCGATGTTCACCGAGTAGTTCTTCGCGACCTCGGTGGCGTAGGCCGCGAGGGCCAGCGAGCCGACGACGCGGTCCTTCACGGTGGAGCCAGACGCGTACTCGGCGCCGCCCACGGAGACCTGGATGATGCCGTCCGACTCGGCCTCGGCGAAGCCCTGGAGAGCGGCGGTCACGGTCTGCGACGAGGTGATGTTGACGGCGGGGTAGGCGAACTTGCCGGCCTTCGCCCGGTCGATCATCTCGGCGTAGACCTCGGGGGTTGCGATAGGCATCTGCGGTACTCCAATGACGGGGCGTACGAGGATGCAGCGGGATGCTTCGTCGCGACGGGCGCCGTGCGACCCGCATGCAACCGGATTTTCTCACGTCCGGGTCATGAGAGTCACATGCCGTCGGCTCCGTGAGACGGAGGGAGCCACCGCGACGCCCAGGCGTGCATCGCGATCGCGCCCGCGGCGCCCGCGTTGAGGGACCTCGTGGAGCCGTGCTGGGTGATGTGCAGGACGTCGGCGCACACCGCCTGCGCCTCCGGCGTCAGGCCGGTGGACTCCTGGCCGAACAGCAGCACGCAGCGGGCGGGCAGGTCGGAGGCCTCCAGCGGCACCGACCCGGGCACGTTGTCGATGCCGATCACGGGCAGGCCGGCCCCGCCGTCCTCCGACGCCGCCCAGGCGGCGAGCGCCGCCGCGTCCGGGTGGTGGTGGGTGTGCAGGTAGCGGTCGGTGACCATCGCGCCGCGCCGGTTCCACCGCCGTCGGCCGACGACGTGCACCCCGGCCGCGTTGAACGCGTTGGCCGTGCGCACCACGGAGCCGATGTTGAGGTCGTGCGCCCAGTTCTCGATGGCGACGTGCAGCTCCCGGCCGTCGGGGCGACGGACGTCGAGGTCGGCGACGACGGCCTCGACGGTCCAGTACCGGTAGCGGTCGACGACGTTGCGGCGGTCGCCGTGCTCCAGCAGCTCGGGGTCGTAGCGCGGGTCCGGCGCACCGTCCGCGCGGCGGGGCCACGCGGACGGGCCGCCCGGCCACGGGCCGACGCCGACCTCGCGCTCGATCTCGCGCTCGGGCTCGCGCCCGGTCCCGGTCACCGCCCGGCCAGCCACTGGTCGTAGGTGGTCGTGCCCGCCGCGGCGTCCGGCACGAGGTTGCGCCCGGCGCGCAGGAAGTCCCCGAGCGGCCCGGGCAGCGGCACCCCCGCCGGCAGCCGGCGGGAGCCGCGGGCCCGCCGCCACGCGTCCGCCATCGCCCGCGCGTCGAGCACCTGCGGCCCGCCGACGGTGGCGGTCGGCGCGCCCGAGGGGCCCGTGGCGGGCCCGACCCCGAGCGGGTCCTCGCCCTCGGCCGCGTCCACGAGCGCGCGGGCGACGTCGCGCAGGTCGATCGTCTGGAAGCGGCAGCCGCGCGGGTACGGCAGCAGCCCGAGCCGCGACCAGGCGCCGAGGCGGCTGCCGCGGCCGAAGAAGAGGTCGAGGAACCCGTGGAACTGGGTGGCCCGCACGACCGTCACCGGCGCGGGCCCGGCCGCGTACACGCGCTCCTGCTCGGCGTGCGCGCGGTAGTAGGGGTACTCGCTCTGGTCCACCGCCGCGATCGACAGCACGACCGCACGGCCCACGCCCGCGCGGCCGGCCGCCTCCGCGACCCGCCGCGCACCGGTCGTGAACACGGCCTGCGCGCCGGGCGTCATGCCGTTGCTGGTGTCCACCACGGCGTCGGCGCCGTCGAACGCGGCGGTCAGCGCCGCGCTCACGGCCGCGTCGTCGTCCGCGAGCAGGTCCACCGCGTGGTGCGCCGCCCCGCCCAGCTCCGCGACGTCCTCCGGGCGCCGCCGCGACACCACGCGCACGTCGTGCCCCCGCGCCCCGGCCTCGCGCACGACGGCCCGGCCCGCCTGGCCGGTCCCGCCCACCACCACGATCGTCGTCATGCGCCCATCCTGGCCGACGCACGCGGACGCCCACGCACACGCGCGGCCCGCGCACTAGGGTTGGCGCGTGAGCGAACGACGGATCGAGTGCTGGCTGACCGACATGGACGGTGTCCTCGTGCACGAGGGGCAGGCCATCCCCGGGGCGCCGGAGTTCATCCGCGCGCTGCGCGACGCGGAGCGGCCGTTCCTCGTGCTCACGAACAACTCGATCTTCACGCCGCGCGACCTGCGCGCCCGCCTCGCGACGTCGGGCATCGACGTGCCGGAGGAGGCGATCTGGACGTCCGCGCTGGCCACCGGGCAGTTCCTCACCGACCAGATCCCCAACGGCTCGGCGTACGTGATCGGCGAGGCCGGCCTCACCACCGCCCTCTACGAGGCGGGGTACACGCTCACCGAGTCGAACCCGGACTACGTGGTGCTCGGCGAGACCCGCACCTACTCGTTCACGGCCATCACCAAGGCGATCCGCCTCGTGCGCGACGGCGCCCGCTTCATCGCCACCAACCCGGACACCACCGGGCCGTCGGCCGAGGGCCCGCTGCCCGCCACGGGCGCGGTCGCCGCGATGATCCAGGCCGCCACCGGCCGCTCGCCGTACTACGTGGGCAAGCCGAACCCGATGATGTTCCGCTCCGCCCTCAACCGCATCGACGCCCACTCCGAGGTGACGGCGATGATCGGCGACCGCATGGACACCGACGTCGTCGCCGGTATCGAGGCGGGGCTCGAGACCTTCCTGGTCATGACCGGCTCCACCTCGGCGGCCGAGGTCGACACCTACCCGTTCCGCCCGTCGCACGTGGTCGACTCCATCGCGGACCTCATCGGCCGTGTCTGACGACGCACCGGTCCCCAGGCCAAGGGATTCCCGGAGACGACGCGGCACCTGGACCGCGGTGCTCTCGATCCTGGTCGGCGCCGGCATGATCGCCTGGGTGCTGACCCGCCCCGTGGGCTACGCGTCGTTCGGCTGGTTCGCGTACGCCCCGCTCTCCGACACGGCGTTCGTCCCGGGGACGTCGAGGTGGGTGCTGATGTGGGTGCTGTTCGGGCTGGGCACCCTGCTGGTGGGGCTGGGCGCAGGGTTCCTGCTCGGGCGCCGCCGCGGCTGACGCACCGTCGGGTCAGCGCGGCGCGTACGCCGCGGCCCGCGCGACGAGGCGGGCGACGTCGTCGACGACGTCCAGGTCCTGGTGACCCTTGCGCCACCACAGCAGGGTGTCGCCGTCGAGCCGCAGCCGGCCGCCGTGCAGCGCGCCCACGCCCTGGCGGGCGAGGTCCGCGCCGCCGCCGTCGCCGAGCCACGCGTGTGCGGTCCGCTCGCTCTCGGAGCTCACGCGGAACGCGCGGTCGAAGTCCGGCACGCCGACCTCGACGTCGGCCCGCAGCGCGTCGGGGACGCCTGCGGCGGAGACCTCCACCGTGCCGTGCGCGCGGTCGAGGCGCGTGACGACCAGGTGGTACGGGTCGGTCAGGGTCGCCGGGCCGGACTCCCGGGCGCCGGTCTCGGTGATCGTGCCGGCGGAGCGGCGCTGCACGCCCAGCTCGAGGGTCCACAGGTCTCGACCGTCCACCCGGCTGCGCAGCACCTCGCCGATCGTGTGCCCGACGTCGCTCGCGAGCGGCTCGCGCTTCGGGAACGACCGCACGTCGCGTGGCACGTCGGGCTGCCCGGCGCCGCCGTACGCCGTCCACCGCCCGGCCGCGACGAGCCGGTCGACGTCCTCGCCCCGCCGCACGACGAAGCGGCGCTGGGCCCGCAGGTAGACCAGCCCGCCGACGACGGCGGCCAGCGGCACCAGCACGTACGCGACCCACACGTCGATCACGCCGACACCGGCCAGCACGGCCGCCGCGACGACGACGGCCATCGGGGCGACCAGGAGCGCCGGGCTCGGCCGTCGCGCGGCCGGTCCGCTCACGCGAGGCCCAGGTCGGCCAGGTCGTAGAGGTAGTGGTAGGGCACGCCGAGGGCCTCGATCTTCTCGCCGGCGCCGGTGGCGCGGTCGACGATCGTGGCGCAGCCGAGCACCTCGGCGCCCGCGGCGCGCAGCGCCTCGATCGCCGTGATGGGCGACCCGCCGGTCGTCGTCGTGTCCTCGAGGACCACGACCTTGCGGCCCGCGACCTCGGGACCCTCGATCTGCCGCTGCATGCCGTGCGCCTTCGCCGCCTTGCGGACGACGAACGCGTCGAGGTCCTGCCCGCGCGACGCCGCGGCGTGCAGCAGGGCGTCCGCGATCGGGTCGGCGCCGAGCGTCAGGCCGCCGACGGCGTCCACCTCCGCCGTGCCGAGGCCGACCTCCTCGAGGTGGTCGAGCAGCACGTGGCCCACCAGCGGGGCGGCGCGGTGGTGCAGCGTGATGCGGCGCAGGTCGACGTAGTAGTCGGCCTCCTTGCCGGAGGACAGCGTCACCTTGCCGTGCACGACGGCGAGCTCGGTGATGAGGTCGCGCAGCTGCTCGCGGGGCGTGGGGCCGAAGGCGGTATCCGAGGAGGTCACCCGGTCATCGTACCGACGGCCTCGGGCCCGACCGCGGGGGCGCCGTCCACCTGGAGCGCGACCACCGCCACGTCGTCGGCACCCCGGATCGGCGTGCTCCGCGCCAGCACGCAGTCGGCCAGCCGCTCGAGCCGCGCGTCCACCACCTGTTCCACGTCCTCACGCAGGTGCTCCAGGGAGTCCACCAGCGGCTCGCCCCGCCGCTCGACGAGGCCGTCCGTGAACAGCAGCAGCGACGCGCCGGGTGCCAGCACGAGGGTCGACTCCGGCCGCGCCTCGGGCAGCCGCAGCCCGAACAGCCGGCCAGGACGCTCGCCGTGGAGCTCGGCGCCGAGGTCGGCACGCCGCACCAGCGGCGGCAGGGACCCGGCGCGGGCCCAGGTGACGCGCCGCGACCCGTCGGCCGCGGGCGGCTCGACGACGGCGACCGTGATCGCCGCGAACGCCTCGATGCGCAGCACGGCGGCGGCGCGCTCGGCCCGGTCGAGGATCGCGGCAGGGCCCGCGTCGTCCTCGACCGCGACGGTGCGCAGCACGCCCTTGAGGTGCGACATCGTGGCCGCCGCGTCGACGTCGTGCCCCGCCACGTCGCCCACGACCAGCACCGCCCGACCCGACTCCCGGAGCACGACGTCGTACCAGTCGCCGCCCACCCGCGTGATCCGGTTGGCCGGCTGGTACCGGACGTCCACGGCGAGGCCGGGGACCTTCGGCGGCGGGATGAGCACCGAGGACTGCAGGGTGACTGCCGCGTCGCGCTCGGCGGCGGCGTTCGCCCGCATGCGCGCCACCGTGCTGTGCCACGACAAGCGCTCCGGTGTGGCGTAGCCGTCGGTGCCCTCGACGTCGGCCGCGTCGACCTCCTCCACCCGGACCACGACGGCACGGACGGCGGCGTCGCCCGCACGCGTGACCGGCAGCGCGAGGAGCATCCAGTACCGCGGTCCCGTCTTGCCCGTGCGTGGGTCGGGCAGGTCCCACCGGGTCGGCTCGACGACCTCGGGCATGCCCGTGCGCAGGCACCGGGCGATGGCGTCCATGGCATGGGGCACGGGCGGGGGGCCGCCCGGCACCTGCGCCAGCGCGTCGGCCAGCGTGCGCCCGACCAGCGCGTCCACCGGCATGCCGAGCAGCTCGGTGTACGAGCGGTTGGCGTCGAGCACGACGAGGTCGGGGTCCAGCACGATCTTCGGCACGGCCAGCGCGTCGAAGAGGTCGCGGTAGTCCAGCGCGTCGCCGCCGGGGAGGGCGCTCCGACCGTCCCCGGTGTCCGTCGCAGGTGCTTGCCCCCCGATCACATCTCCATCGTGGGGCAGGCGGCCGGATCTCGCCCAGCCTCGGTGCAGGCCGTGGTCAGCGGTACTTGCCGACGGCACGGACCGCGGCGCGCGGGGCCAGGCGCAGCAGGGCCGCGGCCGCCTTGTAGCGGACCGACGGCGTCGAGAGGACGACCCCGCGCCGCACGTCCGCGAGCGCTTCGGAGACGACGGTCGGGGCGTCGAGCCAGCCGGCGTCCGGGATCGTGGACATGTCCACGCCCGCCCGGTCGTGGAACTCGGTGCGCACGAACCCGGGGCTCACCACCGTGGCGGTGACGCCGGTGCCCTTGAGCTCGACGGCCAGGCCCTCCGTGAACGACCGGACGTACGCCTTCGCCGCGGCGTAGGTGCCGCCGGCGGTCAGCGCGGCGATCGAGCCCACGTTGAGGATGGCGCCGCGCCCGCGGCCCGTCATCTGCCCGGCGGCCGCGTGCGAGAGCACGAGCACCGCCCGGACCATGACGTCCAGGGCGGAGAGCTCGACGGCGAGATCGCCGCGCACGAAGGACTGCGCCGTCGCGAACCCGGCGTTATTGACGAGCAGGCCCACCGGGCGCCGGTCGTCGCCCTCCTCGTCGCCGGTGACGGCGAGCCGCGCCGCGACCCGCTCCAGGTCCTGCTTGACGGACAGGTCCGCCGGCAGCACCTCCACCCGCACGCCCGCCGCCGCGCGCACCTGCGCGGCGACCTGCTCCAGGCGGTCGGCGTCACGCGCGACCACGACCACGTCGTGTCGCGCCGTGGCGAGCTGCCAGACGAACTCCAGACCGAGGCCGGCGGTGGCGCCGGTGACGAGCGCGGTACCCATGGGGGCAGCCTAGAGGGCGGACGCGGCGGGGTTGACCCTCACGCGACGTGAGGGCCCACGCTGGCCGCATGACCGACACCACCTCCCCCGCGTTCTTCCCCGCGTTCAGCATCGGCCCCGTGCCGCGTCCCGGCCCCGGCGTGCAGCCGCCGGAGCAGTTCCGCGGCATCTACGGCATGCCGATGTTCGTCAACGTCCCGACCGCCGACCTCGAGGCCTCCACCGACTTCTGGGTGCGCGGCCTCGGCTTCTTCGAGCTCTTCGCCGCCCCCGGCACGGTGGTGCACCTGCGCCGGTGGGCGTTCCAGGACGTGCTGCTCGTGCCCGCGACGCCCGCCGCCGAGGCCGGCCCCCTGAGCGTGAGCTTCTCGTGCGTGCAGGGCGAGATCGACGAGATCGCGGCCGCGTGCGAGCGCGTCGCGCCCGGGTCGGCGAGCGGCCCTCGGCTGCAGCCGTGGGGCACCCTCGACCTGGAGGTCGTGACCCCCGAACGGACGCGCGTCGTCATGACCGCCGCCCGCCCGTGGGACCCGGCGGGCCCGGAGGCGCAGACCGTGCGCGACGAGCTGGGCTTCGGCGCCGAGGGCTGATGCGGCGGGCAGACTGGTCGCCATGACGACCCGCCTCACCGTCGGCGCCGCGGCGCGGGCCGCGGGCGTCACGGTCCGGACGCTGCACCACTGGGACGCCGTCGGCCTGGTCCGCCCGTCGGCGCGCACGGCCGCGGGCTACCGGTTGTACACGGCGTCGGACCTCGCGCGCGCGCACCGCGTCGTCCTGTACCGCGAGCTCGGCGTGCCGCTCGACGAGATCGGCGCGCTGCTCGACTCCCCGCAGGGCGCGGACGCGTCCCTGCGCCGCCAGCGCGACCTCGTGCGGGAGCGGCTGTGCCGGCTGGAGCGTGCGGCCGACGCCCTCGACCGGCTGGTCGAGGCGCGCGAGCGCGGCGTCCTGCTGTCCCCCGAGGAGCAGGTCGCCCTGTTCGGCGCCGACTGGCAGCCGTCGTGGGCGGCCGGGGCCCGCGCACGCTGGGGCGACACCGACCAGTGGGCCCAGTTCGCGGAGCGGTCGGCCGAGCGCACCCCCGAGGAGTGGCGGGAGGTCGCCGCCGAGGCCGAACGCGTCCTCGACGACCTCGCGGACGCGTTCGGCCGCGGCGTCACGCCCGGCAGTGCCGAGGCCGACGCCCTGGCCGAGCGCCATCGTGCGTCGCTCGGCGCCTACTTCGACGTCACACCTTCGATGCACGTCGTCATCGGGCGCATGTACGCCGCCGACCCCGACTTCACCGCCCAGCACGACCGACGCCGCCCCGGCCTGACGGCGTGGCTGCGCGAGGTCATCGACGCCGGTGCCCGCACGCACGGCGTCGACCCCGACACGGCGACGTGGGAATGAGCTCCCGAGGGCGTCGGCGACCGCCGGTAGCCTGGCGCCCGTGCGCCTCGCGACCTGGAACGTCAACTCCGTCCGTGCCCGCGTCGACAGGGTGATCGCCTTCCTGGAGCGCTCGGGCACGGACGTGCTCGCCATCCAGGAGACCAAGTGCCGCGACGAGCAGTTCCCCCACGCGGCGTTCGAGGCCGCCGGCTACCAGGTGGCGCACACCGGGCACTCGGCGTGGAACGGCGTCGCCATCGCGTCCCGGGTCGGGATCACCGACGTCGAGACGTCCTTCCCGGGCCAGCCGGGGTTCGCCAAGCCCGCCGCGGCCGCTGACGCCGCACCGGCCGGCGCACCCGACGAGGCCCCGGACCCGACGCCCGACGAGGCGCCGGCCACCCTGCTCGACGTGCCGCCGCCGATCGAGGCGCGCGCCCTCGGCGCCACCTGCGGCGGCGTGCGCGTCTGGTCCCTGTACGTGCCGCACGGCCGCGCGATCAGCGACCCGCACTACGCGTACAAGCTGGCGTGGCTGGGCGCGCTGCGCGACGCCGCGTCCGGCTGGCTCGCCGCCGATCCCCGCACCCCGGTCGCGCTGGTCGGCGACTGGAACGTCATCCCGCTCGACACGGACGTCTACGACCCGGCCGCGTTCGAGGGCCACACCCACGTGACCCCCGCCGAGCGGGAGGCCTTCACGGCGTTCGCGACCGCCGGCTACACCGAGGTGACGCGCGAGCACCTGCCCGCCGAGCACACCTACACGTACTGGGACTACCAGCAGCTCGCGTTCCCCCGGAACAAGGGTCTGCGCATCGACTTCGCCTACGCCTCCCCCGCCGTGCGCGAGCGCGTCACCGGCGTCGCCATCGACCGTGACGAGCGCAAGGGCAAGGGCGCCAGCGACCACGTCCCGGTGATCCTCGACCTCGCCGACCCGGCCTGACGCGCACGGAGCACGTCGTGACCCAGGACCCGAACCCGCACGACCGCGCGCAGGACCCTGCACCCGACCCTGCACCCGACCCGGCACCCGACGCCGCGCCGACCCCCGCCGAGCCGGTCTTCGCCGCGCCGACGCCGGCGGGCGTGCTGCCCGCGGACGGCCTCGCCGGCCTGGGCCTGCCGGGCACGGGCGACGACGGCGCGCCCCCGCCCCGCGACGGCGCACGGCCCCGGGCCGAAGGCGGCGCCTCGGCCCGGGCGCACCGCGGCGTGCGTCGCGCGGCCGTGGCGGTGGTGGCGCTCGCCGTCGTCGGCGGCGCCGTCGCGATCGGGGTCACGACGGCACGCGACCGGGCGACCGCGCCCGTGCCGGCCGCGGTGACCGGGGCGCGCGAGGTGAACGCGGCGCAGCTCGTGCTCGGGTCCTGCCTGCGGCACCTGCCGCCCGGCGGCGTCGGCCGGGTGACCGTCGTGCCGTGCGCGGGCGAGCACGAGGCGCAGGTGGTGGGGCGCACGGACTCCGCGGCCGGTGCCGTGTGGCCCGGTCACGACGCGCTGGTGCGCAAGGCGTCCGCCGACTGCGGCCCCGGGCTGCTGGGCGCCGCGGGCCGCGACGCGGAGGGGCTGACCTTCGTCGTCCTCACCCCGTCGGAGGCCGGCTGGGCGGCCGGCGACCGCACAGGGCTGTGCGTCGCGGTGTCGGAGACTCCCGGAACGGTCGACCTGCTGGCCTGAGGACGGTCGACGTCTCCGATATCCCCCCACGGGTGGATTCTTACAGTGATCTTGGTCACATCCGGTATCACGCGACCGCGTCCGGTTCGCTCCGGGTTGACCGGACTCGTCCAGCACGGATGCCCACCGTCCCCCGCGCCAGCGACACGCGGGGCCTGTTATCGGAACGTGACCTCGAAGGGTCCGCGGGGTTAGCGTCCCTCGACCGCACCTGCCACGGGTGCCGGCCGACCGGGACGCAGCCGAGTGCTGCCGGCGTCCCGGTGACCACGAACCTCACGGCAGCAGCGGGAGACCCACTTCCGGCCGGCCGCCCGGACACACCGCCCGGACGCTCCCGGCCTTGGGGTTCAGCCACCTCTGGTGGCGGGCCAACGATCTCGGCCTCACCCGACAGCTCATCTCGCAGGCTGGAGGTCACGCCCCATGTCCACGTCCCCTGCCTCCGCGCGCCCCGGCACCGCCGCCGCGGCCGCTCGCCGGCCCCGCCGGGCGATCATCGCCCTCGCCGTCGCCGGCGCCCTCACGGGTGGCGGTCTCGTCGCCGTCGCCCCCCACGCGTCCGCCGCCACCGGCGCCACCTCCGCGAACGTCGGTTCCGCGAACCTCGGCTCGGTGGCCGTGCAGGCCGCCAAGGGTTACAAGTCGACCGTCACGCTCAAGGTCGCCCGGAAGAAGACCGTCGTCAAGCACATGAGCGCCTCGAAGCGCCCGACCTACACCGTGACCGCCACCCGGTCCGGCAAGGCCGTGGCCGGGAAGGCCAAGCTCCTCGTCAACGGGAAGTCGGTCTCCACCCGCACGCTGCACAAGGGCAAGGCGACCTTCAACCCGAACTGGTCGATGCACAAGGTCGGCAAGAACAAGATGCAGATCTTCGTCCTGCCGAGCAGCTCGAAGCTCCGCAAGGTCGGCACGTCCGCCGTCACCGCGACCGCGAAGCGCGCCGGTTCGCCCGTCGTCGCGATCGCGAAGACGAAGGTCGGCGCCCGCTACGTCTCCGGCGCCACCGGTCCGAGCTCGTTCGACTGCTCCGGCTTCACCTCCTACGTGTACAAGAAGGCGATCGGCAAGAAGCTGCCGCGCACGTCGTCCGCGCAGAAGCACGTCGGCAAGAAGGTCTCGCGCAAGAACGCCAAGCCCGGCGACCTGATCTGGTCGCCCGGCCACGTGGCCATCTACATCGGCAACGGCAAGCAGATCGACGCCGGCAACCCGCGCGTCGGCGTCGTCAAGCGCAGCATCTGGCAGTCGAACCCGACGTTCATCCGGGTCAGCAGCAAGGCGGTCTGACCTCCCGAAGCACCCGTCGAGCCCCCGGCCTCCGTCACGCGAGGTCGGGGGCTCGACGCCTGTGTTCCCCATCCCCGCCGCCCAGGGTGAAGCCGCCCCGTTGCCGTGCCAGCCCTCGATGCCCCACCGTCGACGCCGTCGTCGGCGTTGTCGAAGAAGTCGAGCTCCTTGTCGTCCGGGCGGTGGCACGAGGATGGTGCTGCAGAACCGCCTTCGACCCCGCGTCGTCCTACCCGTACACGCTCGACCCGGCGGCCGACGTGCCGTCGCTCGTGCGGGCGGGCGCCGGCCCGCAGGCCTCCATCGGCTGACCCGGCCCCGCCGAGGTAGTGCGTGACGTGCCGAGGTAGTTCGTGACACGGGGTCACGAACTACCTCGGCAGGCTCGGAACTACCTCGGCGGGCCTCGAGCTACCTCGGCGTGACGCTGAGGCCGGAGGCGTCCGGGTCGAGGTCCACGACGACGGTGCCGCCGTCGGACACGGCGCCGGACAGCAGCTCCTTGGCGAGCCGGTCGCCGATCTCGCGCTGCACCAGGCGGCGCAGCGGGCGGGCGCCGTACGCCGGGTCGAAGCCCTCCAGCGCCAGCCACTCGCGCGCGGCAGGCGTGACGTCCACCGTGATGCGCCGGTCGGCCAGGCGCTTCGCGAACGCCGCGACCTGGAGGTCGACGATCTCGCCGAGCTCCTCGACGTTCAGCGCGTCGAAGATCACCACGTCGTCGAGCCGGTTGAGGAACTCCGGCTTGAACGACGCGCGCACGGCGGCCATCACGGCCTCGCGGCGGGCGTCGTCGTCCAGGGCCGGGTCGACGAGGAACTGCGAGCCCAGGTTCGACGTCAGCACCAGGATGACGTTGCGGAAGTCGACCGTGCGGCCCTGGCCGTCGGTGAGGCGTCCGTCGTCGAGCACCTGGAGCAGGATGTCGAAGACCTCGGGGTGCGCCTTCTCCACCTCGTCCAGCAGGACGACGGAGTAGGGGCGCCGCCGCACGGCCTCGGTGAGCTGGCCGCCCTCCTCGTAGCCGACGTACCCCGGAGGGGCGCCGACCAGCCGCGACACGGAGTGCTTCTCCGAGTACTCGGACATGTCGATGCGCACCATGGCGCGCTCGTCGTCGAACAGGAAGTCCGCGAGCGACTTGGCGAGCTCCGTCTTGCCGACGCCGGTCGGGCCGAGGAAGAGGAACGACCCGGTCGGACGGTCGGGGTCGGCCACGCCGGCCCGCGAGCGCCGCACGGCGTCGGACACCGCGCGGACGGCGGCCGTCTGGCCGATGAGCCGCTCGCCGATGACGTCCTCCATGTGCAGGAGCTTCTCGGACTCGCCCTGCAGCAGGCGCCCAGCGGGGATGCCCGTCCAGGCGGAGACGACCTCGGCGATCTCGTCGGAGCCCACCTTGTCGGCGATCATCGGCGCCTCGTGAGCCTGGGCCTCGTCCGCCTCCTGGGACGCCTCGGCCCGCTCGGCCTCCGCGAGCTCGCGCTCGACCTGCGGGATCTCCCCGTACAGGAGGCGGGCGGCGGACTCGAGGTCGCCCTCGCGCTGCAGCCGGTCGGACTCGGTGCGCAGCTCGTCGATGCGGGCGCGCAGGTCGCCGACGCGGTTGTGGCCGGCCTTCTCCGACTCCCACCGCGCGGTGAGCGCGGCGAGCTGCTCGCGGGTGTCCGCGAGGTCGGCGCGCAGGCGCTCCAGGCGCTCGGTGGAGGCGGCGTCGTCGGACTCCTTGAGCACGACCTCCTCCATCTCGAGGCGCGTGACGGCGCGCTGCAGCTCGTCGATCTCGACGGGCGAGGAGTCCATCTCCATGCGCAGGCGCGACGCCGCCTCGTCGACGAGGTCGATCGCCTTGTCCGGGAGCTGACGACCGGTGATGTACCGGTCGGACAGCGCGGCCGCGGCGACGAGCGCGGAGTCCGCGATCGTCACCTTGTGGTGCGCCTCGTACCGCTCCTTGAGCCCGCGCAGGATCGCGACGGTGTCCTCCACGGACGGCTCGCCGACGAACACCTGCTGGAACCGGCGCTCGAGGGCCGGGTCCTTCTCGATGTGCTCGCGGTACTCGTCGAGGGTCGTGGCCCCGACCAGGCGCAGCTCGCCGCGGGCGAGCATGGGCTTGAGCATGTTGCCCGCATCCATGGCGCCCTCGCCGCCGGCGCCCGCGCCGACGACGGTGTGCAGCTCGTCGATGAAGGTGACGACCTCGCCGTCCGACGCGGTGATCTCCTCGAGCACGGCCTTGAGGCGCTCCTCGAACTCGCCCCGGTACTTGGCGCCCGCGACCATGCCCGCCAGGTCGAGCGCGACGAGGCGCTTGCCCTGCAGGGACGTCGGGACGTCGCCCGCGACGATGCGCTGCGCCAGGCCCTCGACGACGGCCGTCTTGCCGACGCCGGGCTCGCCGATGAGGACGGGGTTGTTCTTGGTGCGGCGGCTGAGCACCTGCACGACGCGCCGGATCTCGGAGTCGCGGCCGATGACCGGGTCGAGCTTGCCGTCGCGGGCGCGCTGCGTGAGGTCGCTGCCGTACTGCTCCAGCGCCTTGTACGTGCCCTCGGGGTTGGGGCTGGTGACGCGGGACGAGCCGCGGACGGCGGGCAGCGCCGCGCGCAGGGCGTCGGCGGTCGCGCCCGCCTCGGTCAGCGCCTGGGCAGCGGCGGACTGCCCGGCGGCGAGCGCGATGAGCAGGTGCTCGGTCGAGACGTACTCGTCGCCGAGCGCCTCGGCCTCCTTGCCCGCGTTCTCCAGCACGGCGCTCATCGCGCGCGACGGCGCGGGCTGCGCGACGGCGGAGCCGCTCGCCTGCGGCAGGGCGACGAGGGCCGCGCGGGCGCGCTGGCCGATCTGCTGGGCGTTCGCGCCGACGGCGTCGAGCAGGCCGACGGCGACGCCGCCGCTCTGCTGGAGCAGCGCCTGGAGCAGGTGCACCGGCTCGAGCTGGGGGTTGCCCGCGGCCGACGCCGACTGGACGGCGTCGCCGAGCGCCTGCTGCGACATGGTCGTGAGCTTGATGTCCATGGGACCTCCGGGATGACGTGCGGTGATACGGGTCAGACTCCTGTCGGGGGAACGTCGCCAAAGTTGAGTCTATTCCGCTCAACTTTGAGCGCAAGGCGCCCGGGGTGCCAGGTGGCTCCCCGGCGGCCGCTGCGGGATGCTGGGCCGGTGACCACTCCAGCCCGCGGCCCCGTGCGCCGCCTCCGCACCGCGATCGCGGCGGCCCTGGCCGCCGTCGGCCTTCTCGCCCTCGCCGGGTGCATGAAGGTCGACATGGACATGACGCTGTCGGAGGACGACACCGTCTCCGGCTCGATCGTCATGGCCGTCTCGAACAGCCTCGCCGAGACCATGGGGATGGAGCCCGGCGAGCTGTGGAAGCAGGCCGGCGGCGAGCTCTCCCAGAACCTGCCCGAGGGCACGTCCCAGGAGCCGTACTCCGACGACGAGTACACCGGGACCAGGTACACCTTCACCGACGCCCCGATCAGCCAGATCTCCGGCGAGGGCGGCGAGGACCTCACCATCACCCGCGACGGCGACGACTACGTCGTGGACGGCACGATGGACCTCTCCGAGGGCGCCGACCAGCTGGAGTCGCTGCCGCAGAACGTGCAGGACGCCTTCGACGTCCGCCTCGCCGTCACGTTCCCCGGGCCGGTCAGCGACGCCACCGGCACCGTCGACGGCAACACCGTCACCTGGACGCCGAAGGTCGGCGAGAACACCGAGATCCACGCGGTCGGCTCGGCCACCGCCGGCAGCAGCTTCCCGTGGTGGATCGTCGGCCTCGTCGTCGGGCTGGTCGTCATCGGCCTCGTCGTGTGGTTCGTCGTGCGGAACAACCGCCGTCCCGCTACGTCGACGGTCACGGGCACCGCGACGGGCGACGCCGCGTTCGCCGCGCAGGCCGCCCCCGGGGCCGTGCCGGCCGCCGGCCCGACGCCGGAGGAGCAGGTCTTCGGCACCCCCGCGGCCCCGCCCGCCGAGCCGACCACCGGCCCGGTCGCCGAGCCGCTCGAGCCGGAGGCCGCGCCCGAGACCGCCGCGCCCGCCGGCCCCACGACCGGCCCCGTCGCCGAGCCGCTGGAGCCCGGCCGCCCGGGCGAGGAGGACACGGTCCGGCAGGAGCCCGCCGGCGGCGCCACCGAGCCCGACGCCGAGCCCGACGTCACGGGCACGCCCGACGACCGCCCCGGCGACGAGGACCGTCCGTCCGGTCCCGCGCAGGGTGCCTGAGGCGCCGGCCGCGCCGCTCCCCGGACCCGGGGCGTGGCGCGAGGACGTCCTCGGCCCGGAGTTCCGGGCGCGCACGCTGCCGCTGCCCGGTGGCGCGGAGGCCGTGCTGGTGCGGCACGTGCCGTCCACGCCGGCTGACGACGGCACGCCGGGACCTCGCGGCGCCGTCGCGCGCACGGCGGTGCTGTACGTGCACGGGTTCGCGGACTACTTCTTCCACCCGCACCTCGCGGCGGCCGTCGCCGGGCGCGGGCTCGCGTTCTACGCCGTCGACCTGCGCGGGCACGGGCGCGCCTGGGACGCCCAGGTGGCCGCCGGCGGAGACCCGAACCAGGTGCGCGACATCGCCGTGTACGCGCAGGACCTCGACGCCGCGGCTGCCGTCGTCCGGGCCGCGGGGCACGAGCGGCTCGTGGTGCTCGGCCACTCCACGGGCGGGCTCGTGGCCCCGCTGTGGGCCGCGGCCCGCCCGGGCCGGGCGGACGCCCTGGTGCTCAACAGCCCCTGGGTCCAGCTCAACAAGCCCCGCCCGGTGCGGGTGGCCGCCACCGCGCTCGTCGAGGCCCTCGGCGTCGTCGCGCCGCGCGCCGTCGTGAACCACCTCGACGACGACTACGCGCGGGCCCTGCACCGTGCCCACGGCGGCGAGTGGGACTTCGACGCGGCGTGGAAGCCGCACGAGCCGTTCGCCGTCCGCGCCGCCTGGCTGCGGTCGGTGCTGCGCGCGCAGCGCCGCCTCGCGCGCGGCCTGGGGCTCCGGATCCCGGTGCTGGTGCTGACCTCCGACCGGTCCACCACGGACCAGCACCTCACCACGGACACCGTGCTCGACGTCGCGCACATGCGCGAACGGGCGCGGCGGCTCGGGGGCGACGTCACCGTGCGCACGGTCGCGGGCGGCACCCACGACCTGGCGCTGTCACCGCGGCCCGCCCGCGACGCCTACCTCGCCGCCGTCCTCGACTGGATCGAGGCTCTCCCCTAGCGCCCACGGTCGTGTCCGATTCCCGCTAGCACCTGGTCGGTGGGGCGCGTGAGGATGGGGACATGACGACGACAGCCCGCCCCGACGCACGGGAGTTCGAGGAGCGCTACCGCGCCATCGCCGCGCGCGACACCCGGTTCGACGGGCAGTTCTTCACGGCGGTGCGGTCCACCGGCATCTACTGCCGCCCCTCCTGCCCGGCGCGCACGCCCAAGCCGGAGAACGTCACCTTCTACCTCACCTCGGCGGCGGCGCACGAGGCGGGCTACCGCGCCTGCAAGCGGTGCCTGCCCGAGGCCGCGCCCGGCACGCCCGCCTGGGACCTGCGGCACGACCTCGCCGGTCGCGCGATGCGCCTGATCGCCGACGGCGTGGTGGACCGCGAGGGCACGGACGGGCTCGCGTCCCGCCTCGGGTACAGCGCGCGGCACGTGCACCGCCTGCTCGCCGCAGAGCTCGGCGCCGGCCCGCTCGCCCTGGCCCGTGCGCAGCGCGCGCAGACCGCGCGCAGCCTCGTCGTCGGCACCGACCTGCCGCTCGCGGACGTCGCCTTCGCGGCCGGGTTCGGCTCGATCCGCCAGTTCAACGACACGATGACCGAGGTCTTCGCCGTCGCGCCGAGCGAGCTGCGCGCGCGCAGCCGCCGCCGGGCCCGCCCCGACCACCCCTTCCGGCAGGCGACGGACGGCGGTCACGGCGCCGACGTCGCGCGGGTCCGCCTCGACCTGGAGCTGCCGGTGCGCGAGCCGTTCGACGCCCGCGGGGTCGTCGCCTTCCTCGCGGCGCGCGCCGTCGACGGCGTGGAGGTCGCGGACCTCGACGGCGACGACGTCCGGTACGCCCGCACGCTGCGGCTCCCCCACGGGCCGGGCGCGGCGGAGGTCCTGGCGGGGCCGGGCGTCGGGCCCGGCCGGGTCGCCGTGCGCCTGGAGCTCGCGTCCGCCGCCGACGTCTCGGTGGCCGTCGCCCGCCTGCGCCGGCTGCTCGACCTGGACGCCGACCCGGCGGCCGTCGACACCGCCCTCGCCGACGACCCCGCGCTGGCCCCGCTCGTCGCCCGCACGCCCGGTCTGCGGCTGCCCGGCACGGTGGACCCGCACGAGATCGTGGTGCGCGCCATCGTCGGCCAGCAGATCAGCGTGGCCGCCGCGCGCACGCACCTGGGCCGGCTGGCGGCCGGCGCCGGCACCCCGTACGACTCCGCGGTGCCGGGGCTCACGCGCCTGTTCCCGACGGCCGCGCAGGTCGCGGCCGCGGCGGCGGACCACCTGCGCCTGCCCGCCCGGTCGGTCGCAACGGTCGTCGACACCGCCCGCGCCCTCGACGACGGCACCCTCGCCGTCGGGGTGGGCGACGACGGCGAGGCCCTGCGCGCCGCGCTCGTCGCGCGGCGCGGGATCGGGCCGTGGACCGCCGCGTACGTGGCGATGCGCGTGCTGCGCGACCCGGACTCCTGGCTCGACGGCGACGTCGCGCTCCTCGCGGGCGCCGCCGCGGCCGGCGTCGACCTCGGCCTGCCCGACGACGCCCCGCGCACGGCGCGCTCGCGTGCCCTGGCCGCCCGGGCCGAGCGGTGGGCGCCGTGGCGCTCGTACGCCGCCCTGCACCTGTGGCGCGCCGCCCTGCCGCCGAGCATGCGGTAGCGCACCTTCCCAGCCGTCAGTCCGAGCGCAGCCGCATGCTCGGCACCCACCCACCCCAGACCCCGGAGGTTCCGATGACCGCCACGACCACCGTCCCCACCGCCCGCACCACCACCCTGAGCACCCCCGACGGCCCGTTCACCGTCGTCGTCGACCCGGACGGCACGGTCCTCGCGTCGGGCTGGACGACGGACGCCGACTCCCTGGTCGGCCTCGTCCACCCCGACGTCCGTCCCACGGCCACCACGACCGTGCCCGACGACGACCCCGCGGTGGCCGGCGCCGTCGCGGCGGTGCGCGCGTACTACGCCGGCGACGTGCACGCGATCGACGTCGTCCCCGTCCGCCAGGTCTCCGGCCCGTACCGCGCGCACGCGTGGGACGTGCTGCGCACCGTCGACGCCGGCGACCCCGTCACCTACACGCGGTACGCGGAGCTGTCCGGCCGTCCCGCCGCGGTCCGCGCGGCCGCGGGCGCGTGCGCGATGAACGCCGCCGCCCTGTTCGTGCCGTGCCACCGGGTGCTGCGCACCGACGGCAGCCTGGGCGGCTTCCGGTACGGCCTGGACGTCAAGCGCAGCCTGCTCGCCCACGAGGCGCGGCACGCGGGCTGATCCCGGGGCCGGGGCCGGTCAGAGCGAGGGCTCCTCGGGCGTGGACACGGTGAACACCGCACCGGCGATGACGGGGACCCGCGTCGCCGCCCGCTCCAGGTCGTCCAGGCGCCGCGCGACCGTCTCCTCCGGCTCGTTGCCGCTGAGGTCGACGCTGGCCACGAGGTACAGCGACCTCGGCCCCACGTACTCGAGCCGCAGGTAGGTGACCCGCTCCACCTGCGGCATCGTGACGAGGTGCGCGAGCACGGCTGCCCGCGTCTCGGGCCGGGCGGCCTCCCCGACGAGGAACCGCCGGTTGCGGTCGACGAGCACGAGGGAGACGACGGCGAGCACGACGCCGACGACGATCGATCCGACGGCGTCGGGCACCGGCGACCCCGTGAGCTGGTGCGCGAGCACGCCCCCGAACGCGACGACGAGGCCGACGAGGGCCGCGGCGTCCTCCGCGTAGACGGCGCGCAGCGTCGGGTCGGAGGTGACGAGCACGTGGTGCAGCACGTCGTGCTCGGCCTTCTTCGCCTCGGCGCGCGCCTGCCGGCTGGCCTGGAGGAACGAGAAGCCCTCGAGCACGAACGCGAGGCCGAGCACGGCGTACGCGACGCCGAAGTCGCTCGCGGGCTCGGGGTGCACCAGCTCCTGGATGCCGTGCGTGATGGACACGCCGGCACCGACGGCGAACAGCCCGATCGCGGCGAACATCGACCACACGTAGGCCTCGCGGCCGAAGCCGAGCGGGTGCTCGCGGTCGGCGGGACGCCGGGAGCGGCGGTCGGCGACGAGCAGGAAGATCTCGTTCCCGGTGTCCGCCCAGGAGTGCACGGCCTCCGCGAGCATGGACGCCGACCCGGTGATGGTGGCGGCCACGGACTTCGCGACGGCGACGAACGCGTTGGCGGCGAACGCGATGATCACGGTGACGGTGCTCTCGCCGCCGGCGTGCGCGTCCTGCACGACGCGCGGGCTCGCGAGGGGTTCCGGCGGCACGGCGCCCGGCTCGGTGTCGGCCGGGCGGCTCAGCGCCTCGAACGGGTCCGGCGTCGCGGAAAGGTCCGGCGCGGCGACGTGGTCGGGCTCGCGATCGGGTCCGGGCTCGGCAGGGGCCATGCGCCCGGTCTACCAGCCGTGGGTCAGTCGGGCTCGCCGAACTCGTTGGGACGCAGGTCCTCGGGGTCGACCTTGCCCGTGCGGAACCCGGCCCGGCCGACCATGTGCGCGGCGACGGGCGACGTGACGAGCTGGAACGCCACGACGAGCACGAGCATCGCGACGGCCGACCAGCTGCGCACCCGCAGCGCGAGCGCCGTGAGCAGGAGGATGAGGCCGAGCACCTGCGGCTTGGTGACGGTGTGCATGCGGGCCAGCAGGGACGGGAAGCGCACGAGGCCCAGCCCCGCGCCGAGCGTCAGGAACGCCCCGGCGAGCAGGCACACCGCGGCGACGGTGTCGGCGACCGTCGTCCACACACCCGGGTCGACGTGGGTCATCTCGGCGCACCTCCCGCGCTCTCGGCGTCGTCCTCGGCATCGATGGCGCGCGCGCCGTCCCGCTGCTCGCCCCGCGGCACGTCCGCGGCACGCGCCTGGGCGGCGACCTCCTCGGGCGTCCGCACGCGGCCCTCGTCCTCGGGCTCCTTCGCGGCGAACCGGGCCATCGTCACGGAGCCCACGAAGCCGACCATCGACAGCGCGACGAGGATCGGGATGGTCTCCGTGCGTCGCGACCAGATCGCCTCGATCGCGATGGCGCACACGAGCGTGACGGTCAGGGTGTCCAGCGCGACGGCCCGGTCGAGCATCGACGGACCCCGCTCCACCCGCACGAGCGCGAGCAGCGCGGCGACGGCCACGAGCACGGCGGCCGCGATCACGGCGGCGAGCATCATGCGTCCCCCCTCCCTCGCCCGGACGGCGGCGTCGCCGCGGCGTCGAGGGCCGCGGCGGCGTCACCGGGTGCCAGCCCGCACCGGGCCAGCACGGCGTCGCTCGCGAACGCGCGCAGCACCCGCTCCTCGAGCGCCAGCGTGTCGCGGCGCACGGCCTCCGCGCCGCCGGAGCCGTCGATGTCGAGCACGTGCAGGTAGACGACGCCGGTGCTGCGGCGCGCCTCGACGACCAGCGACCCCGGCACCAGCGACGACATCACCGCCGTGATGGTGAGGTAGGCGTCCTCGGGGTTGCGCAGCCGGACGGCGACGATGGCGCCGTGCGGCGCCGGGCCCGGCCGGACGGCCTTCCACGCCACCTCGAAGGAGGCGACGAACAGGTCGGCGACGAACCGCGCCACGAGCACGACGGCCCGCCACGGTCGCACGGTGCCCTGCATGTCGATGGCCGGCAGCGGGAACAACGTCAGCACGGCGCTCGCGATCACGGCACCCGCGATGACGTTCGCCCACGACAGGTCGCCCCACAGGAGCACCCACACGGCGGTGAGCAGCACGAGCGCGTGCCACTGCGAGCCCAGCCGGCGCAGCAGGTGGGCGGGTCGGCGCGACTGCGGGCTCATCCGTGCCCACCTCCCTGGTCCGCGTCGGCGTCGGTGTCGTCGCCCACGACGACCGACTCGCCGCGGCCGCGGTCCGCGCCGTCGGGGAAGACCGCGTCCACGTAGCTGTGGCCGTCCATCGACGCGGTGGCGGCGCGCTCCGCATAGCCGTACAGCGGGCCGGCGGCGACGGTGAGCAGCAGGCCGAACGCGACGAGCGCGCCGGTGGGCAGCACCATCCCGCGGGGCAGCGGCACGTCGGACTCGATCTCCTCCGACGGCGCCTGCCAGAACGCCTTGTTCCACGCCTTGACCACCGCGTACAGGGTGAGCAACGACGTCACGACCGACCCGACGACGAGCACCCATGCGAGCCCGGTCCCCACGGTCGCGCCCTCCGTGAGCAGGCCGACCTTGCCGAGGAACCCGGACAGCGGCGGGATGCCCGCCAGGTTGAGCGCGGGCACGAAGAACAGCACCGCGAGCCCCGGCGCGAGCTTGGCGAGCCCGCCCAGCCGGTCGAGCGACGTCGACCCGCCCCGCCACTCGACGAGCCCCACGACGAGGAACAGCGCCGTCTGGACGGAGATGTGGTGCACCACGTAGTAGATGGCCGCCGCCGTGCCCGCCTCGGTGGCGAGCGCGATGCCGAAGATCATGTAGCCGATGTGGCTGACCAGGGTGAACGACAGCAGACGTTTGACGTCGTTCTGCGCGACGGCGCCCAGGATCCCGATGACCATCGTGAGCAGCGCCAGCACCATGAGCACCTGGTCCACGGTGGGGTTGTCCGGGAACAGCAGGGTCTGCGTGCGCAGGATGGAGTACACGCCCACCTTGGTGAGCAGGCCCGCGAACACGGCGGTGACCGGCGCGGGCGCCGTCGGGTAGGAGTCCGGCAGCCACGCGGACAGCGGGAAGATGGCGGCCTTGATGCCGAACGCGAGCAGCAGCAGGAGCTGCAGCGCCGTGCGCACGGTCGGGTCGATCTCCGGCAGCCGTTCGGCGAGCTGCGCCATGTTCACCGTGCCGGTCGCGCCGTAGATCAGCGCGATCGCGGTGAGGAAGAGCAGCGAGGAGACCAGCGTGACGATGATGTACACCGACCCGGCGCGGATGCGCTCGGCCGTGCCACCCAGGGTGAGCAGCACCGCGGACGACGCGAGCAGGATCTCGAACCCGACGTAGAGGTTGAACAGGTCGCCGGTGAGGAACGCGTTCGCGACGCCGGCGGCCAGGATGAGGAACGTCGGGTGAAAGATCGCGACGGGGATCATGTCGCCGCGCGTGGTGCCCGGGTCGTCCTCCCCCTCGGGCACGCCCTGCCCCAGGGAGTACAGGAGCACGCACAGCAGCATCACGAACGAGACGGTGAGCATCACCGCGGAGATGCGGTCGGCCACCAGGTCGATGCCGACCGGCACGGCCCAGCTGCCGACCTCGACGACGATCGGCCCGCCGTCCGCGGCGACGAGCAGCCCGACGGACGCGGCGAGCGCGGCGGCGAGCGCGGTGACGCTGATGATGCGCTGCACGCGGGCGTACCGGTGCAGGGCGAGCGTCAGCCCCGCCGCGAAGAGCGGCAGCATGACCGGCAGCGGCACCAGCGTGGCGGAGTCCCAGGGCATCAGGGGCGCTCCTTGTGGCCGGCGGCGCCGTGCGGGGCCCGGTGACCGTCGTCGCCGTCGCTGTCGTCGACGTCGTCGTACACGTCGGCGGCCTCCTCGTCGAGCGTCCGGTCGGGCTCGGTGTCGTCCGCGTCCTCGAACGCGGGGGCGTTGAGCGCCGCGTGCCGGGCGACGCGCCGGTCCTCGACGTCGTCCGCGACCTCGTCGTGGCCGTGCAGCTGCCACGACCGGTAGGCCATGGCCAGCACGAACGCGGTGAGTGCGAGGGTGATGACGATCGAGGTGAGCACCATCGCCTGCGCGAGCGGGTCGCTCATGCGCACGCCGTCCGGGGCGTTGCCGATGATGGGCGACGCTCCCGACCGGCCGCCCATGACCAGCAGCATGAGGTTGACGCCGTTGCCGATGAGCACGAAGCCGAGCAGCACCCGGGTGAGCGGGCGCTCCAGCAGCAGGTAGACGCCGGTGGCGAACAGCACGCCGATGGCCAGCACCAGGATGGCCGGCGGGGTGTTCTCGAGGACGACCATCAGACCTCGACCTCCTCACGTGCGGGTCGGGGGTCCTGGCGGTCGATCTCGGCGCCCAGCGTGCGCAGCAGGTCGAGCACGAGGCCGACCACGACGAGCATCACGCCGATGTCGAAGAACAGGGAGGTCACGAGGTGCACCTCCCCGAGGACGGGGATGCTCAGGTTGCGGATCGTGCTCTGCAGCACCTCCTGGCCGCCGACGAGCGTCGCGAGGCCCACGCCGGCGGAGAGGAACAGGCCGGTGCCGAGCAGCACACCGGGGTTGATCGGCGCCGCCTCGCCCAGCTCGTACCGCCCGCCCGCGAGGTACCGCACGGCGAACGCGATGCCCACCACGAGCCCCGCCGCGAAGCCGCCGCCGGGCGCGTTGTGCCCGCTGAACAGCAGGAACAGGGCGAACACGATCATGGCGTGGAAGATCACGCGGGTCACGACCTCGAACAGGACGGACCGGCGCTCCGGCTCCAGCGTGCTGCCCGCGGCGAGCCACACGCGGCGCGTGTGCGGGTCGGACCTGCTGACCTCGTCCACGCGGGACAGCCGCAGCACCTCGCCGCTGCGCTGCCGCAGGAAGATGAGCGAGGCGACGCCCGTCGCCGCGACGAGCAGCACGGAGATCTCGCCGACGGTGTCCCAGGCGCGGATGTCGACCAGGGTCACGTTGACGATGTTCTTGCCGCCGCCCCACGTGTAGGCCTCGTCGGGGAAGTGGGTGCTGATCGGCTCGGCGACGCGCACCAGCGGCGCGGCGACGGTGAACGCCATCATGACGACGCCGGTCACCACGGCCAGCGCGAGCCGCAGCCAGCGGCTGGCGGCGAGCGGCCGGTCCGTGAAGTACGGGGGCATGCGCCGCAGCACCAGCACCATGACGACCAGCGTGATCGTCTCGCACAGCACCTGCGTGAGGGCGAGGTCGGGGGCGCCGTGCAGCATGAACAGGGTCGCGTTGGCGTACCCGGCGACACCCACCAGGACGACGGCCTTGAGGCGCCGACGCGCGCGGGCGGCGAGCACGCAGGCGACGACGACGACCGCGACGACCGCCGCGTCGGCGGGCCGGTCCCACAGCACGAGCTCCGTCCGCGGATGGCCGTTGAGCAGCCCGGACGCGATGACGGTGCCCGGCGCGACGGCGAGGACCACGAGGATCACGCCGAGGTAGACGGGCAGCGAACCGCGCTGGGTGGCGGCGGTGACGTCGGCCGCGAGGTCGTCCAGCCGGCGCATGGTGCGCCGGTAGGTGACCTCGGCGGAGCGCGGGGACCACAGGAAGTCCTGGGCCTTCTCCACGCGGGCGCGCTGCCAGAAGAGGACGGCGCCGGCGAGCAGCACCAGCACGGTGAGGGCGAGGACCGGCGTGAAGCCGCCCCACAGGGTCAGGTGGCCCGGCTCGCCGCCCGGGTAGCGGTCCGCGTACGGGGCGAGCAGCCGCTCCCCGGTCGCCGGCACGAGCGCCACCGCCAGGCCGAGCACCGCGAGCACGAGGGGCGGGGTGACGAGCAGCCACGGCTGGCGGCGCACCGGCGTCGCGGGCGCGGGCTCCGCCGCGGCGTCGCGGGTCGTGGCCGGGACGCCGGCCGCGGCGACGCCCGGACGCCGCTTGGTGCCGAACGCGCCCCACGCGAACCGCAGCCCGTAGGCGACGGTGAGCGCCGACCCGACGACCACCGCGAGGAGGGCGATCCACTCGACGGCGCCGGCGCCGTGCGTGACGTCGTGCCACAGCCCCTCGAGGGCGGCCTCCTTGGCGACGTACCCGGCGAACGGCGGGAAGCCGATCATCGAGGCCGTGGCGAGCACGCCCGCGACGGCGGTGAACGGCATCGTGCGCCACAGCCCGGACAGCTTGCGCAGGTCGCGGGTGCCGGTGGCGACGTCGACCGCGCCGACGACGAGGAACAGCGCGGCCTTGAACATGGCGTGCGCCCCGAGCATCGCGAGGCCGGCGAGCGCCAGCGCCTTGCTCCCGAGCCCCAGGAGCAGCACGATCAGGCCGAGCTGGGAGACGGTGCCGAACGCGAGGACGAGCTTGAGGTCGTGCTGCCGCAGCGCCTGGTAGCCGCCCAGCAGCAGGGTGCCGCCGCCCAGGACCAGCACCAGCCAGCGCCAGACGGGCAGGTCGGCGAACGCCGGGGCGAAGCGCGCCACGAGGTAGACGCCCGCCTTGACCATGGCCGCCGCGTGCAGGTAGGCGGACACCGGCGTCGGGGCCGCCATCGCCGCGGGGAGCCAGAAGTGGAACGGGATGAGCGCGGACTTCGTGGCGGCGCCCGCGAGGAGGCACACCGCCGCCCAGGTGACCGCGGTGCCCGACGGCGGGTTCGCGACCAGCTCGGAGACCCGCCAGGAGTCGCCCACGACGCCGAGGATGATGAGCCCGACGAGCATGGCCAGGCCGCCCGCCGTCGTCACGACGATCGCCTGCATGGCCGCCCGGCGGGAGGCCTTGCGGTCCGCGTAGTGGCCGATCAGGAGGTAGGAGAAGACGGTGGTGAGCTCCCAGAACACGAACAGGAGCAGCAGGTCGTCGGCGACGACGAGGCCGACCATGGCGGCGGCGAACGCCGTGAGCACGGCGGCGAACCGGCCGAGCCCGAGGGCGTCGCGGGCGAAGTAGGCGGAGCAGTAGAGCAGCACCAGAGCACCGACGCCGCCGACCACGAGCAGCATGAACCACGCGAGCGTGTCGAGCTGCAGGGTGATCGACAGGTGCAGCCCGGGCACCCAGGGGACCTCGGTGGTGGGGAAGTCGCCCGCGGTCACCCGGGGGGTCATCGCCAGCGCGTACGCGGCGGCGGAGGCGGGCCCGAGGGCCAGCAGCCAGAAGGCTCTCCTGCCCACCCACGCCACCAGAGCCGGCGCCGCGAGGGCCAGCAGGAAGGTGAAGAGCAGCACTGAGAGCACAGCACTCCGTCCGGTCGAGGGGCGGGGCGTCGGCTTTACTTTACCGGCATCGGGCGATGGTCCGACCCTGACGAGGTGACAGGTCGGTGTGACCTGGGTCGCTCGACCCCGGGACCGGACGCAGGGACTACAGGTCCTCGGGGGCCAGCAGGAAGTCCGCCTCGTCCGCGATCTCGCCGCCCACGGCGGCGTGGATCGCCACCGCCATCTTCCCGACGAGGTCGGCGGCGCGCCGCCGGGCGACGACGTGCGCCGCCTGCGGGAACTCCTGGTTCGCCTCGAACAGGTCCGGCGGGTCCCAGCGCACGTGGTAGCAGACGGCGCCGGAGGCGGCCCACGGCAGCTCGCGCACCAGCAGGGGCAGGGTCTCGTCGCCGATCACCTCCACGGTGACGGAGCCGTCGAGGCCGAGGTCGGTCGTCAGGCCGTAGGCGTCGAGCACCATCGGCGCCTGCAGCGCCTCGATGTCGACGTCGTCCGCGCGCTCGTGGATCGCCTTGCGCACCTCGGGGTCGAGCGGCTCCCCCGGGTACAGGGGCCGGTCCGCGATCCCGGCGGGCGGGCCCTGGTACGGCTTGCCCTCCGTCGCGAGCCGGACCCGCGGGTGCGTGGCCTGCAGCACGCGGTGCGCGGCCTGCGGGTCCAGCCAGATGTCGGAGTAGACGGTGAGGTCGACGGCCCGGTCGGGGTCGGGGGTCAGCACCACGCCCGGGCCCGTCGCGCGCCGGCCACCGTCCGCGTCGTCCCAGGTGCCCGCGACGTCGAGCCGCACCGAGCCGCCGAGGCGGCGTGCCGCCTGGAGCAGCCAGGCGACGACCCGCTCCTCCTCGCGGTTCGGCAGCGCCGCGGGGAACGCCCGCCCGAGGCCGTCCCGGTCGCCGCCGAGGCGGGCCGCGTCGTCCCAGCGCTCGCGCGGGCACACGACGTCGAAGACCATCGCGGTGCCACCGGGCAGGCCCGCGTCGACACCCTTGCCCGACGGCGCGTACGGGCCGGAGACGACGCTGTGCCGCGACAGCCGCAGCACGCCCGGCTCCCCCGGGTTCGCCATCCGGCCCACGGGGACGTCCGCGCCGGGCAGGTCCGCGGGGACCACGTCCCAGCGCGTGCCCACGAAGCGCGACATCGCGAGGACCTCGATCTCGTCCACCACGACGTCCGACGGCACACCCAGCAGGTGACGCGCCTGGTGACCCTGTGCCGCCACCTGGGGCAACGGCGGCAGGGCGGGCTGGTTCTGGGCCACTTGGCGGAGCTCCTTCCGGGACCGGGGCGCGCCGGTGCCGGCGCGGCGGGACCGAGCGTAGCGACGTCCCGCCCCGTCGCGGAACGCCCCGTCAGGCGCCCCGGTGCCGCGGCCGCGCGCGGCGCTCAGACGTCGCTCCGGTGGAACGACTGCCACGACCGGCTGGCCGTCGGCCCGCGCTGCCCCTGGTACCGCGAGCCGTACGCGTCCGAGCCGTACGGGTGCTCCGCCGGGGACGACAGGCGGAAGAAGCACATCTGGCCGATCTTCATGCCCGGCCACAGCGTGATCGGCAGCGTCGCGACGTTGCTCAGCTCCAGGGTGACGTGCCCGGAGAAGCCCGGATCGATGAACCCGGCCGTGCTGTGCGTGAGCAGACCCAGCCGGCCCAGCGACGACTTGCCCTCCAGCCGCGCGGCGACGTCGTCCGGCAGCGTGACCGACTCGAACGTGGAGCCCAGCACGAACTCGCCCGGGTGCAGCACGAACGGCTCGTCGGGCGACACCTCGACGAGCCGCGTGAGCTCGGGCTGCTCCTGCGACGGGTCGATGAACGGGTACTTGTGGTTGTCGAACAGCCGGAAGTACCGGTCGAGGCGGACGTCGATGCTGGAGGGCTGGAGCATCGCCGGGTCGTAGGGGTCGAGGACGACCCGCCCGGCGTCGAGCTCGGCCCGGATGTCGCGGTCGGAGAGCAGCACGGGGACACGGTAGTCGGGTCGGCGGGCGCGTGCCCCGTCGTCCCGATGACGGGGCACGCCGCGTCGTCGTGTACCCTGGGTGCCGCGCATGCCGCGGGATCCGACCCCGGCACTCTTCGGTACCTCGCATCGAAGCCAGGTCCGCGCGCAGACGGCAGTCCCGCCGTCCACGACGATCTCCGCCCGACGAACCGAACACCGACGTCACGCGGAGCGAGAGCAGAGCAGAGAGCATCACTTCTTCCACCATCGCCAGGCCCACGTCCGCATCCGCGGCAGAGGGCAGCACCCGACCTACCCCCGTGTGGCGCCGGGCCGACGACGACCTGTGGGTCGCGACGGTCGACGGCGAGTACGGGGGCATGATCACCCGACTCCCGGACGGCTACCACGTGCACGACCGCTTCTCGCGGCCCGTCGCCGTCGTCCCCACGCTCGCCCAGGCGACGGGGCTCCACGCCCCGTCCCGCCACGGCACCCCGCGCGCTCGCCGAGCCCGCGCCCACACCGTCCGCACCCGTCCGGGTGCGACGACCGGACCCCGGTTCGCGGGTCCGTCGCATCAACGAGAGAAGACACCATGACCACCGGAACTGTGAAGTGGTTCAACGAGGAGAAGGGGTTCGGCTTCATCGCCCCCTCCGACGGCACCGCCGACGTGTTCGCGCACTACAGCGCGATCTCGGCCAGCGGCTTCCGCACCCTCGCCGAGGGCCAGCAGGTCGAGTTCGAGGTCACCCAGGGCCCCAAGGGTCTCCAGGCCTCGGACATCCGTCCGCTCTGACGCCGCCGCCGGCACGCCGTCCGCGGCGTGCCGGCCACCGGTTCGGAGCATCACCCCCGGTTGGGTATGATCGGGGCGCGCACACCGTCAGGTGCTGCTACGCGGGTGTAGTTCAATGGTAGAACTTCAGCTTCCCAAGCTGACAGCGCGGGTTCGATTCCCGTCACCCGCTCCACCACGAGGCCCGGACCGTTCGGTCCGGGCCTTCGTCGTCCCCGGACCGAGCGCGGGGTGCCGCGCCGACGGGACGACGACGGCCGGCGCCGATACGTTCGCGGGCATGAGCCTCGCGTCCCGGCTGCTGCGCACCCGCTGGTTCGTCCGCGCCCCGATCGGGATGTTCCGTGCGGGTCTCGGCTTCCTCGCCGGGGGCCGGTTGCTGATGATGCAGCACCGCGGACGCCGCAGCGGGGAGCGGCGGTACGTCGTGCTCGAGGTCGTCGCGCGGCCGGGGCCGGACCGCGCCGTCGTCGTCGCCGGACTCGGGCCGCGGTCGCAGTGGTTCCGCAACGTGCGGGCCGACCCGCGCGTGCTCGTGTCGATCGGCACGCGGCTCGACGTCCGGTCCCGCGCCGTCGTGCTCGCCCCGGACGAGGGCGCCGCGATCCTGCGCGCGTACACCGCCGCGCACCCCGGCCCGTGGGCGACGCTCGGCCCGGTCCTCGCCGAGTGGGCCGAGCCTCTCGCCCGCGAGCGGGGCGAGACGGACTGGCTCCGGGTCGTGCCGGTGGTCGAGCTGCGCCTCGGGTGAACGCCCCGGGCGACGATTTCACCCGCCGGCCGGCCCACGTCACCCCCGCTCCGGTGGGCGGCACCGCAGGGTGGGTGCCTACGCTTCTGGGGCCGATCGCGCCCTCCCGGCGCGCATCCGGAGCCCAGGGGGAACCATGCAGGCTCGCGCGATCACCGTCGTCGCCCTCGTCACCGCCGCGCTGCTCGCGGAGCCGCTCGCGGCCGTCGGCGCCCCGGCCGCGTCGGGCGCCGTCCCGAGCGCCGTCGCCCACGCCCCCGCCCAGGCCCTCCCCCAGGCCCCCGGCATCGACGACACGGTGCCGGACGACGTGGTCGACGACACGGTCCGCTGGCAGTCGTCCGTCACCCGGCCGGACCTCGCGCGTACCGCCGCCGCCCAGACGGACCGCAGGGTGCACCGGGTGGACGTCGCGGTCGCGACGCCGCGCTGGATGTCGAAGACCCGGGCGTCGCGGCTGATCCGGGACGCCGACGTCGACGCCCTGCTCGCCAAGGTGTCGACGTACTGGTCGACGCAGTCGGGCGGGCGGGTCCGGTTCGTGCGCTCCTCGGCCGTGAAGCGCGTCGAGACCGGCGACGGCCGGTGCACCACGACCGGTCGCATCCTCACGCAGGTGAAGCGCGGCGGGCGAGCGCACTACGGCGCCGACTGGATGGACTCCACGACGCGCGGCCCGGGCACGCGCGAGCACCTCGTGGTGCTCTTCCCGTACCTGCGGGGCGACTACCCCGGCGGCCCGCGCGAGTCGGAGACGTGCGGCGGCACGCTCGGGCTCGGCTCGCTGCCGAGCAAGGCGAGCCGGGACAACCCCGGCGGCTGGTCGTTCTCCCTGTTCGGCGGCCCGGGCGGCGCGACCCGCAGCTCCCGGTTCACGCACCCCCAGTACCGGACGGCGGTGTCCACGCTGGCGCACGAGCTCGGCCACAACATGGGCCTGGAGCACTCGGGCGTCGGCTGGTGCACGGGGAGCGTCCCGGACCGGACCTTCACGTCCTCCCGCTGTGGCGCGGTCGAGGGGCTCGACCCGATGGACCTCATGGGCGCCGACTTCGCCGCGGTCGGCACCGCCCCGCTGTCCGGCGCCCAGAAGAAGCGCCTCGGCGTGCTCCCGGCGTCCGACGTCGTGACTGTCACGAAGAAGGGCGGCGCCCGCACCGTCACGCTCGACGCCCGGCACCGGACCACCAGCCGCCCCACCCTGCTGCGCGCCGTCGACCCGAAGACGGGGCAGTACTACTACGTGGAGCTCCGGCGCCCGTCCGGGGCCACGTACCGGCGCCTCGGCGGCATGCCGTGGCGGGCGGCGGGCAACTACACGGTCTCGTACGGCGTCACGGTGAGCCGTCTCGGGTGGCGGGGCTCGACCTGGGCCTATCCCGGCGAGCACCTGATCGTGCCGATGGGCAAGGAGTCCGCCCGGCGGTCGACCCTGCGCGAGGGGTCGTCGTTCACGACCCGCTCCGGCGCGATGCGGCTCACCGTGCGCTCCACGTCCGCCGGCGTCGCCACCGTGCGGGTGACGTTCCCCCGGACCTGAACCGCGCCGTCAGCGCCGGGTGCGCGGGCGCAGCCGCACGTCGGGCAGCACCGGCGCGCGCAGCGGCCCGCTCGCGTAGCCGTGCACCTCGCCGAACCGGCGGCCCGCGGCGCCGTCGGCGTACCGCGTCGGGGTGCCCTCGCCGGAGTCGGCGACCTGCGCCATCCAGTCCGCGCGGGCCCGCGCCACGTCGTCGTGCGTGCGCCCCACGAAGTTCCACCACATGACGACGTCCTCGGTGAACGGCTCACCGCCGATGAGGACGGCGCGCACGGGCGAGGCGCCCGCCGTCACGACGAGCCGGTCGCGGCCGGGGGCCACGTAGCCGAGCTCGGCGGGCGGCACGACCTCGCCCTCGAGGCGGGCGTCGCCGGCGTCGACGAGCAGGGCGTGCTCGAAGCCCGGGGCGGTCCCCAGCGTGACGCTCCCGCCCGCGGGCAGGTCGAGCTGGGCGCCGACGAGCGGCGTGTACGTGCGGGCCGGGGACACGAGCCGCTCCCCCGCGACCTCGAGCTCGCCCATGAACACCTGCACGCGCGCGCCGTCCGCGGTCGCGACGGGCAGGTCGCCGTGGTGCTCGAAGTGCGGCTCGGACGTGCGGTCGGCCTCGGGCAGCACCGTCCACAGCTGGACGCCGTGCAGCCGGGGCGGGCGGCCCGCGGCGGGCGACTCCTCCGAGTGCGAGATGCCGACGCCCGCGGTCATGAGGTTGAGCTCCCCGGGCCGCACCGTCTGCAGGGACCCCACCGAGTCGCGGTGCAGGATCTCGCCCGCGAACAGCCACGAGACGGTCTGCAGCCCGATGTGCGGGTGCGGCGGCACCTGCATCCCCGCCGACGTCGACACGTCGTCCGGCCCGTAGTGGTCGCAGAAGCACCAGGCACCCACGAGGGACCGCTGCCGCTGCGGGATGGTGCGCCGCACGTTCATCGCGCGGGGACCGCCGAGGGGGACGTCGCGGGCGGTCAGCAGCTCGACGCCGGCCGGGCGGTCGCCGGCGGTGCAGGTGCGCTCGGCGGGACGCGTCTCGAGGTTGCTCATGGCCCGAGCGTAGGCCGCGCGGTGCGGCCGGCGAACCCAGGGCCCCGGAAATGCCGAGGCCCCCCGGGGCGGCCGGGGGGCCTCGGAGAGAACCGCGTACCCCTGATCGACGGTCCCGGGGACCAGGGGTGCCGTGGCGACGTCACGACCCCGACCGCTCGCCGTGTCCCGTCGAGGCCTGGTGCGTCGTCGCCTCTGCAGAACCCGTTCTCCACGAACAGCCGGACGCGGGTGGTCTTCCGGCCCCGTACAGGCACCTGTGTCGTCACCCACAACCCGCACCGCGGTACGGGACGGCCCGTCGTTCTCCGGTCGACCGTGTCCCGTGGAGCGGGCAGGCGGCCGCCCTCTCGGGTGATCGTCGACCCGATCTCCGCAAGACCGGTACGCACGTTTCTAGACCTGCTACGGGTGCGGTGCAAGGGGTGTGGAGCAGGTTTTCCGGGTGGATCCTCCGGCCACAGGCTCGTCCACAGGGCGACCCGCGGAATCCCCACGTCACCCACAGCCCTGTGGAAGAAATTTGTGGACGACGCGCCGGGCGCGACACGCCCCACCCGCCCGCCGGGTCGCCGCGCCGCCCGCGACAGGCCCGGCGCCGCCCCGCCCGGCTCGACGCACGATCCGCAGGATCTCGCGGTTCCCGCGGGGGTTCGGTCCGTCCGGCCCCGCACCTCCGCACGACCCGACGTGAGCCCACCGCACACCGTTCCACGGTGGAACGTCGCAGGTGAGGGACCACGGGAAGGCGGTCACCGTCCACCCCGCCCTGTGGACAGAGGCTGTGGACAGCGGCTGTGGACGACGCTCCTCACACCCAGGCGCGCGACCCCGGGGTCGGGCTCGCGCGGCGCAGCTCCAGCTCACGGGCCGTCACCTCGAACCCCGCGTCGTCGAGGACGGCGCCGCCGGCCCGGCCGAGCAGCAGGGTCGCGACCCTCGCCAGCAGGGCCTGCGCCCGGTCCCGGGCGATGACGTGCAGGCCCGACGGGTCGGAGACCTGGAGCTCGTACGGGTCCTGCGGCCGCCACTCCAGGCGGACGACGGTCGCGGGAGCCCCGTCGGGCCACGACCGGGACTCGAGCGCGCGCGGCAGCCCGCCCGCCGCCTCCTGGGTGACCACCAGGTCGCCGTCGTACGCCGTCCTGGCCAGCACCCGGTGGCCGGGGCCGCCCGGCACGGCCGCGAGCGTGGCGGTGGCGACCACGGCGCGCACCACCTCGAGCAGCTCCCCGGCGGGCACCGGCCGCGCCGGCCGGACCGAGAGGTCGACGGAGGCGCCGGGGTCGGGGCGCAGCACCTGCCGTCCGTCGGCGAGCAGCAGCCCCGAGGTGCGCCGGGCCACCGCGACCGCCCAGCCGACGAGCCGCAGCTCCTCCCCCACGGGCAGCGCCGCGGCGAACGCCCGTGCGATCCCGTCGCGGTCGTCGTGCACGGCGGGCCGGCCGCCCCGGACGTCGAGCGCGCCGTCCGCGCGGCCCAGCGCCCAGGCCTCCGCCGGGTGCGCGCACCCCAGCGCCGCCGCCGCGTCGGCGTCGAGCGGGAAGGGCCCCGTGGCGCGGTGCTCCTCGCCGAGCCGCAGCACGCCGGCGGCGGGCCGGGCCGCGGCCCGCACGCCGTGGAACCGCGCCCCGCCCGCGGGCCGGGCGGGCGCCGCGGTGGACGGTTCGCTCAGCCAGCGGACGTCGTCGAACCAGGCCGCCGCCAACCCGGGCACGTCGTGGCTCGGCCCGACGCCGTCGTCGGCCGGGCGCGGCACGACGAGCACGTGGTCGGAGGTGTGCTCCGCGGGGACGAGCGCCGGGACGGAGGCCATGGCGCGGACCGTACCGGTCGCACCGTCACCCCCGTGTCACGACCGTGTTGCGAACGTGTGACCTGCGGAGACGCGCGGGCGGTGCCGTCCGTCAGGCGCGCACGTCGTGCAGGTGGTGCACCACGTCGTGCAGGAAGTACCGTCCCAGCGTGCGGACCGTGAAGACCGAGCCGTTGGACCGGCGGCCGGTGCGCTCCGCCTCGCCGGGCGCGACGGCGTCGAACGCCGCGGCGACGGCCGCGCCGTCGGCGTCGAGCTCGGCGACCAGGGTCGCGACGTCCTGGTGGGCGTAGTCGCCCTCGAGCGCCGCGACGTCCTGGTCCCAGTTCGCGAACGCCGGGTCGTCCTCGGCGAGCATCAGCGCGAGGCGCTCGTCGAAGATCCGGAAGACGTCGCGCACGTGGGCGCCGTACTCGAGCGTGGACCACACGTCGGGACGGGGCCGCTCGGCGACGTCGGGGCGGCCGAGGGCGGCGCGCCAGCGGGGCAGCGTCTCGCGCACGGCCTGGCCGACGTCCGACGGCTCCACGCCCGCGGCCGAGAAGCCGCACTCGGGACAGGGGCGCTCGAGCACCCAGGTCCAGTCCTTGATGTCCGGGACGATGCCGTCCGGCTGTGCGGTGGGGTCGGTCACACCGGAACCCTAGCGTCCCGAGGTGCTGACAACGGATGCCTATGATGTCAGCATGCCCAAGATCATCGGGAAGAGCCTGCACGAGCACCGCCAGATGACCCGGCACAAGCTGTTCACCGCCCTCTCGACGCTGATGTCCGAGCGGGGGTTCGACTCCGTGACGCTGGCCGACATCGCGACGGCGGCCGGCGTCGGTCGCACCGCGGTCTACAACCACTTCCCCGACAAGGAAGCGCTGCTGCTGGGGTTCATCACCCACGAGACCGAGCAGTACGCACAGACCCTGGAGCGGGCCCTCGCCGAGGTGGACGATCCCGTCGAACAGCTCCGGACGTACATCCGCCAGCAGGCCCAGCTCACCCGCGTCTTCCACCTCGCCCCCGGACCGGACCTGCGCACCGTGCTGTCGCGCACCACGCAGGCGCGGCTCCGCGAGCACGCGGAGATCGTGGAGTCCATCCTCAAGCGCATCCTGCGCGCGGGGATCGCGGAGGGAGAGTTCCCCGAGCAGGACATCGAGCCGACGGTGCAGCTGGTCAACGCGTGCCTGTCGGGCCGGCTCATCCCGGACGACCCCGCCGCGCGCGAGCGCGCGATCCGCGCCACGGAGGCGTTCGTGCTGCGCGCCGTCGGCGCCCGCGTCGCCGCGGCCTGAGGGCTCCCTCCGCCCGGCCGCCGTCCCCCGTCTGCCCGGCGGCCTACCAGGCGTCGGCGGGCAGGTGGTGGTGCTCCGGCGGGGGCGGCTGGTACGGCTCCGGCACCGGCGCGAGGTGCGCCCGCGCGAACTTCAGCGCCGCCTGCAGGTCGGCGTGCCGCTCGCTCGCGGTGCGCGCCTTGCGCGTCGAGATCTCGACGACGACGTCGCCCGCGTAGTCGCGTCGCGCCAGCTCCTCCAGCACCTTGTCGCACGCCATGTCGCCGCGGCCGGGCACCATGTGCTCGTCACGGCCCGACGCCGTCCCGTCGGCGAGGTGCACGTGCCGCAGCTTGTCGCCGAAGCCGTGCACCAGCGCCAGCCCGTCCTGGTGGGCGATCGCCGCGTGGGAGAGGTCGAGGGTCACGGCGTCGTAGTCGTGGTCCGCGGGGTCCCATCCGGGCAGGTAGGCCTTGAGCTCCCGGTCGCCGCGGGAGCGCGGCTTCCACGGGTACATGTTCTCCACGGCGACGGTGACGCCGTCGGCCTCGTGGACGCTGGCCTCGTTGAGCTCGTGGACGAGGTCCTGGAACTGCCGTGCGTACTTGTACTGCCACCGGAACGGCGGGTGCACCACGACGGTCGGGGCCCCGAGCTCGCCCGCCATGTCGACGGCGCGGCGCAGCTTGTCGGCCGGCGACCGGCCCCACACCCGCTGGCTGACCAGCAGCGTCGGCGCGTGCACGGAGCGGATCGGCATGCCGTGCTCGTCGGAGAGGCGCCGCAGCGCCGCGGGGTCCTGCGTGGCGGGGTCGGACCACACCATGACCTCGACGCCGTCGTACCCGAGCTCGGCCGCGACCTCGAAGGCGAACGCCGCGCGACGTGGGTACACCGAGGCGGTCGACAGCGTCACGGGGACTGCCTGTGCTTCGCGCGGTTCGGCCATGCTCCGCACGATAGCCGCCGCAACTGAACGGAGGCTGACAAGCGGCTGTCCCCCGCCCGCGCGCACGACGACCGATAGGGTCGCGGCATGGTGCGTGCGGTGGTGTTCGACGTCGGCGAGACCCTCATCGACGAGACCCGGATCTGGACCCGCTGGGCCGACCGCCTGGGGGTGCCCGCACTGACGTTCCTGGGGATCCTCGGCGGGTGCGCGGCCCTCGACCTGTCGCACCGGCACGCGTTCGAGATGGTGCGACCGGACCTCGACGTCCCCGCCGAGATCGAGCGGTGGGCGACGGACGACCCGACCGGCCTGCGGGAGAACTTCGACGCCGACGACCTCTACCCCGACGTGCGCGAGGCGCTGGCCGCGCTGCGCGCCGCCGGGCTCGCCGTCGTCGTCGCGGGGAACCAGCCGCCCCAGGCGCGCGCCGCGCTCGAGGCGATGGACCTGCCCGTCGACGCGATCCGCACCTCCGACGAGTGGGGCGTGCAGAAGCCCGCACCGGAGTTCTTCGCGAAGGTCGCCGAGCTCACCGGCGTGCCCGCCACCGAGATCGCGTACGTCGGCGACCGGCTCGACAACGACGTCCTGCCCGCCGCCGACGCCGGGATGGTGCCGATCCTGGTCCGGCGCGGCCCGTGGGGCTTCCTGCACGCCGAGCGCCCCGAGGCGGCGCGCGCGACCGTCGTCGACTCCCTCCTCGAGCTGCCCGCGCTCCTCGCGGGCTGAGCAGCCGCTACGCTCGCGCGCGTGCTCACCAAGACGGCGGTCTCCGACGCACAGGTCGTCGCGCTGCTCGCGCCGCTGGGCGTCGTGCGACGCGTCATCCCGCTGAGCGGCGGCCTGTTCGCGAGCGTGCTGCGCGCGGACCTCGCCGACGGGCGGACGGTGGTGGTCAAGGTGACCGGCGCGGACACGTCCCGCCTGCTGCGCTACGAGCACGGCGTGCTCGGCACGGAGGCGGCGGTCGACCGGGTGGCCCACGCCGCCGGGCTGCCCGTGCCGCGGGTGCTGCACCTCGACACGACCCGCGCCCACGTGGACGGCGACGCCCTCGTCACGACCTTCCTCGACGGCGACCTGTGGAGCACCCTCGAGCTGGACGGGGCGACCGCCGGCCGGGCCCGCCGCTCGTTGGGCGCCCTCATGGCCCGGCTGCACCGCCTCGCCCGCGACGACGACGCCCGCGACCGGTTCGGGTACCCGGCACCCGAGTCGGGGCTCGCCGCCGCCACCTGGCCGGAGGCGTTCGCCGGGATGGTGCGCGCCGCCCTCGACGACGCCGCCCGCTGGGGCGTCGACCTGCCCGCCGGCCGCCTCGTGGCCGCCGTCGAGCGGCACCACGACCTGCTCGCCGCCGTCACGACGCCGCGGCTCGTGCACGCCGACCTGTGGCCGGGCAACCTCCTGCTCGACCCCGTCGACCGCACGGTGGTCGGGGCGATCGACGCCGAGCGGGCGCTGTGGGGCGACCCCCTGTTCGAGCTGGTCGGCGCCGACCAGCTCGGCGCCGGCGCGGTGGACGCGGACCTGCTCGCCGGGTACCGGGACGCCGGCGGGGACCTGGGCGTCGGCGACGGCACGCCCGGGTCGGGCGACCCCGACGCCTGGCAGCGCCTGCGGCTCTACCGGGCGTACTTCGCCTGCCTCCTGGTCGTGGAGATCGTGCCCCGCGCGTACGAGGGCGACTGGGTGGCCGGGTACGTGCGCACCGCACGCGCCAACCTCCAGCGGGTGCTGGACGAGCTGGACGCCTGACGCGTCAGCCGGTCCAGCCGAGCCGGCCGAGGGCGTTGAGGGCGAGCAGCACGCCCAGGATCCCGAGCGCCCACCCCGTGAGCTCGGCGGCGTTCCTCGACAGCCACCTCTCCAGCCGTGCCAGCAACGGCTCGACGAACCGTGCGGCGACGAGCCGCCCGCCCAGCAGCAGCAGCGCCGGCAGCACCATGACCACGCAGTACGCGGCGAGGACGCCGACGCTCGTGCCGGTGCCCAGGTCCGACGTCGTGATGAGGCCGATCGCCGCCAAGTACGGCAGCATCGTGCCGACCTCGAGCGCCACCGCGCCGAGCGCCAGACCCAGCAGCGGCAGCAGCGACGCGTGCGGCGCCGCGACCGTCGACGTCGGGGTCGTGCCGGGCAGCAGGCCCGGCACGGGGCCGCCGGGCGTCGTCGTCCCCGCCTCGATGCCCATCGCCCGCGCCCGCCAGCGCACCAGCCGCCCGGGCTTCGCGCCCTGGCGCGCGGCCCGGGCCTCGGCCTTCTTGCCGTCGAAGCGCCAGCTGATGGCGAACAGGAAGACGCCGAGGGCGAGCTGCAGCAGCATCGCCGGCCGCGAGTCCAGCGCGTCGCCGTACCGGTCCAGCAGGGCGCCCGCGCCGAGCATCACCGCGATCCCCACGGCGAGGTAGAAGCCGGCGACGGTGCCGAGGTAGGCGAGCAGCCGCGCCGGGCGCGGGCGGCCGGGCGCCATGAGCAGCCACACGGGGATGAGCAGGGTGCCGAAGCTGGTCGAGTCGATCAGCGCCAGCACGACCAGCGCTCCCGCGAGCACGCCGAGGCCCGCGCCTTCCAGCCCGCCGACGTCGATGAGGTCCATGCCGACGATCCTCGCGGCGCGGCACGGACGCCGTCGTCGCCCGAACGACTGATCCTGCACCGTGACGGGACACGCGGCACGGGTACACCCTTCGACCGATCCGCCGCGGGACGCCCTGTGCTGGGATGGTGCGGTGACGACCGACCGCCCCGCGCCCACCCTCCTCGGGAGGCTCGTGCGGGTGTGGGGCGGCGACGACCGGCGCGGCGACGTCACGACCGCGGTGACGCTGTTCCTCCTCGGCTGGCTGTTCCTCGAGGTCGGGCTCGTCGACCTCTACACCTGGGACCCGCCCCTGACGGCCCGGGCCGAGCCCTGGTGGCGGGTGGCGCTCCTGGCGGTCGGCTGCGCGATCACCCTCGCCAAGCGGTCGCGGCCGATGCTGGCGCTCGCGGGCGGCGCCGTCGTGACGGCGGTCGACGTCCTGTGGGGCGGCAGCCTCGCGATCATGCTCGTGTTCTGGGACCTGCTGTACGCGGCCGCGCTGTGGACGGGCCCGACGGCGCGACGTTGGCTGTGGAGCACGGCGCTCGTGCTGGCGGTGGGCGGTGCGATCGCGGTCGGCGAGGTGACCCGGGACGCGCGGATGTTCGTCTACGCGGGCCTGCAGTTCGGCGCGATCCTGCTGGTCCCGATGTGGTGGGCCGACAACGTGCGGCAGAAGTCCGAGCTCGCGGCGGTGGAGCGCGCACGGGCCGACGAGGCCGCCCGGGCGGCGGAGCTGGAGCGCAAGCGCGCCTCGGACCTCGAACGGATCGCCGAGCTCGACCGGCACGAGGCCGTGCGGGCGGAGCGGGCCGCGATGGCGCGCGACCTGCACGACGTCATCGCCTCGCACCTGTCGACGATCGCGATCCACTCCGGCGCCGCCCTGGCCGTCCCGCCGGACGTCGCACGCGACCGCGGAGCGCTGGAGCAGGTGCGGGCGAGCGCGGTCGCGTCTCTCACGGAGATGCGGGCCATGATCGAGCTGCTGCGCGCCGACTCGGCGCGCGACCCGCTCGCCGCCCCCGGGCGGCTCGACCGCCTGGACGACCTGCTCGACCTCGCCCGGGCGGGCGGCACGGTCGTGACGGCCGTCGACCCGGACGGGGTCGCCGGCGCCGAGCTGCCCGCCGCCGTCGGACACGCCTTGTACCGGATCGCGCAGGAGTCGCTCACCAACGCCCGCAAGCACGCGCCCGGGGCGCCGGTGACGGTGCGCCTGACCCGCGAGCCCCGGCCCCGCGGCGGTGCGGTGGCGCTGGAGGTGCGGAACGCGGCTCCGCCGACGGGGCAGGGTTCGCCCGCCGGCGCGGCCGGGCTGCCGCTCAGCGCCGGGACGGGCATGCTCACGATGCGCGAGCGTGCGGAGGCGCTCGGCGGCACCTTCGAGGCCGCCGCGACGGACGACGGCGGGTGGGCCGTGCGCGCGCGGGTGCCGGCCGGTGCGGAGAACGGCCGAGAGAGCGGGGGAACCAGGGGATGACGACGCCAGCGACCCGGGACGGCGCGGCAGGCGGCACGGCGGGCGGCACAGGTGGCACGGTCCGCGTGCTGATCGCGGACGACCACGCCGCGATCCGCGCCGGGCTGCGGATGCTCCTGGACGCGGCGGACGACGTCGAGGTGGTGGGCGAGGCGGCCGACGGAGACGCCGCGGTGACGAACGCCCGCGCGCTGCGCCCCGATGTCGTGCTCATGGATCTGCGCATGCCGGGGACGGACGGCATCGCCGCCACGCGCGCCATCGCCGCCCAGGGCCTCGCGGACGTCCTGGTGCTCACCACGTTCGACCTGGACGAGTACGTGGACGGCGCGCTGCGCGCGGGCGCCGCCGGGTTCCTGCTCAAGACGGCGGAGCCCGCCGCGCTGCTCGACGCCGTGCGCCGCGTCGCGGCCGGCGACGGCGTCCTCGCGCCCGAGGTCACCCGCCGCGTGCTCGCCCAGCTGTCGGGGACCGGCGTCGCGCCGGCCGCCATGCCCGCCGCCGCCGGGCCGCCGAGCCTCGTGGACCCCCGGCTCGGGGACCTCACGCCGCGCGAGGTCGACGTGCTGGGCGCCCTGGGCCGAGGGTTGTCCAACCAGGGCATCGCGGACGAGCTGGTGATCACGGAGGCGACGGCCAAGACCCACGTGTCGCGCGTGCTCGCGAAGCTGGGCGTGGTGTCGCGGATGCAGGCGGCGATCGTCGCGCGGGACGTCGGCCTGGCCTGACGCCGACCTGACACCTCTGTTGACAGTGCCGCAACCGGCAACGCGATCACCGCGACGACACGCCGCTCGACACGCCGACGCGTCAGCCGACCGGGGCGAGGCCCGGGCTGCGCACCACCCGCGCGGCGTGGGCCGCGGCCGCCGCGAGCGCCTCGGCGAGGTCCGCCCCGCCCAGGTGGGCGTCGAGGAAGCCGGCGAAGAACCCGTCGCCCGCGCCGTTGGTGTCCACGACGTCGTCCACCGGTTCGGCGGGGACGTCCACGAAGCCGTCGGCGGTGAGGGCCGTGGCGCCGCGGGCGCCGTGCGTGCACACCACCAGCCGGGCCCCGGCGTCGAGCCGCTCGGCCATGAAGGCGCGGTGGTCGGGAAGCCGGTCGGAGCTGAGGAACACGTGCGTGCCGGCGTCGGCCCACGGGCGGTGGAACGCGGTGGCTCCGTCGTAGTCGTGCAGGTCCACCCACACGTCGCGGCCCCGCTCGGCGGCCGCGACCAGGACGGGGACGGAGTGCGCCGCGAGGTCGACGACGACGGCCGCGGCGGCGTCCACCGCCGCGAGCGCCGCGTCCCAGCCGGGCCCCGTGGCGGCGACCTCGCCGGGCGCGCGCAGGTAGACGGACAGCCGGCCGCCGCCGGTGTCCATGAGGTTGAGGTGGCTCTCGGTGCGCCCGTCCGGGGACGGTTCCGCGAGCACGCGCACCCCGGCGTCGTCGAGCACCGCGCGCACGCGGGCGCCCTCGTCGTCGTCCCCGAGCACCGTGCGCAGCACGACGCCGCGCCCCAGGCTCGCCAGGTTGAGCGCCTTGCCGGCCGAGGTGCCGCCGACCGTGTCGTACGCGCCGCGCGCGAACACGGTGTGGGGGGTGGGGTCGGGCAGCGCGTCGAGGTGCACGATCCGGTTCCAGGACGCGTGGCCGGCGACGAGGACGTCGGCGGTGCTCGGTGTGGTGCTCGGTGTGGTGCTCGGTGTGGTGCTCGGTGTGGTGCTCGGTGTGGTCACGACCGGCACCCTAGGGTGCCGCGGCCTCGGCCCGCGTCAGCCGCGCAGCGGCAGGCTGAGCGTCGCGTCGCCGTCGGGCGTGACGCGCACGGGCACGCCCCAGTCCTGCTGCGCCAGGTGGCAGGCGGGGAAGACGTCGGGGTCGGGCTCGCCGTCCGGGCCGAGAGGGACGACGTCGCACGACGCCGCCTTCGCGGTCACGTGCAGCACGCCCTCGGCGACGTCCGGGTTCAGCACCAGCACGCGCTCCAGGTCGGTCCCGTCGCCCGCGCCGTCGAGCAGCAGCTCGGGCGGGGTGGCGCTGACGCGCAGCTCGGTGGACGGGCCCCAGCGGTCGTCGAGCTTCTGGCCCGGGGCGGGCACGAACGGCACGTCCAGGCGCAGCTCGCCGGGCGCGACCTCCGTCGCCGGGCGCGCCACTCGGTGCGCACCGCCGTCGAGCACCTGGCCCGCGACATCGGCGGGCAGCGCGACCCGGGTCAGCCGGTGCGCGGCGGACTCCACGACGAGCAGGTGGACCGCGTCGTCGGACGTCTCGACGAGCACGTCGCTCGGCTCCGCGAGGCCGGTGGCGAGCGTCGTCACGGTGCCCGCCGCCGGGTCGTACCGCCGCAGCGCGCCGTTGTACGTGTCGGCGACGACGACGCTGCCGTCGGGGAGCGACGCCACGCCCAGCGGGTGCTGCAGCAGCGCCTCGCCGGCCGCGCCGTCGCGGTGGCCGAAGTCGAACAGCCCCTGCCCGACGGCCGTGCTCACGGCGACCGTCCCGTCCGCGGCGGGCACGACGCGGCGCAGGGCCGACGTCTCGGCATCGGCGAGCCAGAGCGCGTCGGCGGCGTCGGGGCCGCTCGCGGCGGCCAGACCGGACGGCTGCGCGAACCACGCGTCGGCGCCCGGCCCGTCCTCCAGCCCCTCGTTCATCGTGCCGGCGAGCAGGCGGATCGAGCCGTGACCGTCGCTCGCCACCGGGTCGAACGCCCACAGCGTGTGGTTCCCGGCCATCGCGACGACGAACGCGCCGAGGCGCGGCGACCACGCGACGTCCCACGGGGAGCTGAGGCGCACGGCGGCCGCGGGGTAGGTCGCGGCCGGGTCGAACGCGTCGGTCGACCCGACGACGTTCTCCTGCCCGCCCACCATGAACTGCTCGCCCGTGCCGGCCACCGTCCGCACGCGCCCGGTCGCCAGGTCGACGCCGCGCAGCGCGTGGTTCACCGTGTCGGCGACGAGCACGTCGTACCCGAGCGCCGGGCGCAGCTCGTCCGGCACGCGGCACAGGCCGTTCGGCTCGCTGAACCGTGCCTCGTCGGGGGCCGCGTCGCCGCGGGAGTCGGCGAGCCCGCGCTCGCCGGAGCCGATGCGCCGCACCAGGGTCTCGCCGTCGGGCGCGAGCTCCGCCAGCGAGTGGTGCCCGGCGTCGGCCACGAGCAGGTTCCCGGACGGCAGCGCGACCGCCTTGGCCGGGAAGCGCAGCGTGCCCGACGTCGGCTCGGGCGGCACGTACGGCCCGTCGCCGCGGTGCAGCGTGCCCTTCGCGTCGTGCTCGGCGACCAGCTCGTCCACGATCGCCTCGATCGCCGACGCATGCCCCTCCCCCGCCATCTGCGCCACGACGTACCCCTCCGGGTCGACGACGACGAGCGTCGGCCAGGCGCGGGCCGTGTACGCGCCCCACGTGACCAGCTCCGGGTCGTCGAGCACCGGGTGGTGCACCTCGTACCGCTCGACGGCGGCGGCCAGCGCGTCCGGATCGGCCTCGTGCGCGAACTTGGGCGAGTGCACGCCCACGATCACCAGCTCGTCGCGGTGCCGCTCCTCCAGCTCGCGCAGCTCGTCCAGCACGTGCAGGCAGTTGATGCAGCAGAAGGTCCAGAAGTCGAGGACGACGATCTTGCCGCGCAGGTCGGCCAGCGTGACGTCGCGGCCGCCGGTGTTGAGCCAGCCGCGGCCGACCAGCTCGGAGGCACGGACGCGGGGCAGTCGGGAGGAGCTCACCGATCCATTCTGCGGGATCGGCCGGGTTCACCCGTGTCACGGCGGCCCGGCGACCGGGACGGCCGCCACACTGTGCCCATGACCGACGACTCCGGCGCGCCCGCTGCAGCTCCCGTCCCCGCCGCCGGCGGTTCCGTCGACCCCGAGTTCCCGCCCCGCAAGCCGTCCGCCACGGCGCTGGTGGTGGGGATCGTCCTGCTGGTCGTCGGGCTGGTCCTGTTCCAGGCGGGCCAGCAGATGTTCGTCGACGGGACGGTCGTCCTGGAGGACGAGCAGCCCCCGAGCGGCGACGTGCCGTACTACCTCGGCCTGATCACCGCGGCGGTCGGCCTGGTCGTCGTCCTCGCCGAGGTCTGGCGACTCGCCAAGCAGCTCGACGTCGTCTACAACTGGGCGATCGGCGCTCCCCCGGGCGGCGAGTGACGCGCCGCGGTGACGATCGCCCGTGACGCCGCTCAGGCGGCGTCGGGCAGCTCGACGGCGTTGGCCGCCCTGTGGATGGGCGCCGTCATCGCGGCCATCAGGCGGTCCTTGCCGGGCAGCCTGTCCATGACCCGCAGCATCGTGAGCGAGGCGCGCACCTGCCCACGGGTGGCGACCACCATCCGCTTGATGTTCGCCGGTCCGAGCGCCTGGTTCGCCGCCACGAACGGGCGCATCCGGCGCTCGTAGTCCGCGAACGCGGCGACGGGGTCGTCGTGCGCGTCGAGGGCGGCGGCCAGCACGTACGCGCCGACGAGCGCCAGGCTCGTGCCCTGCCCGGACGCCGCCGAGGCGCAGTACGCGGCGTCGCCGAGCAGCACGGTGCGGCCGGCCGACCACCGCTCGGCGCGCACCTGGCTGAGGGAGTCGAACAGCAGGTCGGGCGAGGCGGGAACGTCGGCCAGCAGGCCGGGCACCTCCCAGCCCTCGCCGGCGTACGCGTCGGCGAGCAGGCGCTCGCGTTCCGCGCGCCCGAGGTCCCGGTGGCCGAGGGGCCCCGACGACCACAGGAACATCGCCCGCGCGCCCTCCTCCCGCGCCGTGGCGTAGACCAGGGCGGTGCGGCCGGGCCCCACGTAGGTGACCTCCTCGCGGTCGAGGTCGAGCCGGTTGGGGACGGTCGCCACGGCGACGTAGTACCCGAGGTCGACGACGTGCCGCTCGTCCGGTCCGAGCACCAGGTTCCGCGTCCGGGAGCGCAGCCCGTCGGCGCCGACGACGACGTCGTAGCGCCCCGTGCGACCCGAGGCGAGCTCCACCTCCACGCCGTCGCCGGTGTCCACCAGGGACCGGACCGAGTCGCCGTGGACGTGCTCGACGCCGGCCGCCCCCTCGCGCAGCAGGCGGTGCAGGTCGCCGCGCAGCAGCTCGACGTCGTCGTGCGCGCGCCCGCCGAAGGTGTCGCCGTCCATGCTGGCGGCCCGGCGCCCGCGGGCGTCGACGACGGTGCCCGCGCGGACCTCCGTGCGCAGGCTCCGCGCCTCGTCGAGCAGGCCCATGCGGTCCAGGACCTGTAGCGCGGCGCCCCGCACGTCGACCTTGTAGCCGCCGTCGCGGGGCGCGGGCGCCTGCTCGACGACGGTCACGACGTCGCCGCGGGCGGCGAGCCGGTGCGCGAGCGCGAGGCCGGCGACGCCGCCGCCGGAGACGAGGACGGAGCGGTTCATGGGAGTTCTCCTGACCCTGGGAAGGTGGCGCGCACCACGCTAGACCCAATTTAGACGATCGTGCAAGACGTTCGTTTCAGACGTTCGAGCTAGCATGGTCACCATGCGCTCCACCGACAACAGGGCCGCGCTCCTCGCCGCCGCCCGGACCTGCCTGCGCGACAAGGGGTACGCCCGCACGTCGGCACGCGACGTCGCCACCACCGCGGGCGTGAGCCTCGCGGCGATCGGGTACCACTTCGGGAGCAAGGAGGCGCTGCTCGACGCGGCCCTCGTCGACGCCCTGCGCGACTGGGGCGACGCGTTGGAGGCCATCGGCGCCGAGGACCTGGGGGCGTCGCCGGGCGAGCGGTTCCGCGCGGTGTGGCAGCGGGTCATGGCGTCGGTCGCCGACGACCGCGCCCTCTGGGCGGTGCAGCTCGAGCTCGTCGCGGCCGCCGCGCGCGACCCGGAGCGGGCCGCCGCCGTCGCCGCCGACAACGCGCACGCCCGCGCCGCGCTGGCCGAGCTCTTCGGGGTCCCCGACGCCCAGGGCGCACTCGTGCAGATGCTGCTGCTGGGGGCGGTGTCGCGGGTGCTCCTCGACCCCGACGACACCGTCGGCGCGGACGAGCTGCTGGAGCAGGTGGCCGCGCTCGCGGCGCTGGCCGCCTGAGCGTCAGGACGTCAGAGCGCGGTGACCGCGCCGACCACCGTCACCTGCACGGGGACGCCGTCCACCTGGGGCGGCACGTCCTTGCGCGCGCTGAGGGAGACGACGTTCACCTGCAGCACCCAGTCCGTCTCGTCGCCGCGCTGGGCGAGGCCGACGCCGCGCACCCCCTCGACGCTCTCGAGCGCCTCGCGCAGGGCGGGCTTGGCGGCGCGCGCCTCGTCGATCGTGACCATGGAACACCTCCGACCCCTCCATTGTGCGCCACCCGCCGACAGGGCCGCAGTCCGGGTGCCGTGACCTGCGCCCCTATCGCACGGTCGGGCCCTCGACCTCCACGGGGCCCTGCGGGGACCGGCGTTCGATGCGCAGGTCGAGGGTGCTCCGGGACGTCGGGGCGACCGTGATCCGGGCCTCGCCCTCGCCGGCGTCGATGGCGCGCACGTGCAGGTGCCCGTCCTTGAGCTTGATCGCGAACTGGTTCGGCCCCGCGACGAACCGCACCTCCCGGTCGTCGTCGATCACCGTGGGGCCCAGGGGGAGACTCTTCGCCATGGGTACAGCATGCCTGCCATCCGGGCCGCCCCCGCCGGCCCTGGTCGACGGTACAGGTATCCGTGTACCGTCAGCGGGGTGACGAGCCTCCCGCTGCACCCCCTGCCGTCCGCCCGCCGCGCGCTCCTCGAGCGCCGGGTGCGCTGGATCGTCGCCGCGACGATCACGTACAACGTGGTCGAGGCGGTCGCGGCCATCGCGGCGGGGCGCGCGGCGTCGTCGGCGGCGCTGGTCGGCTTCGGCCTGGACTCCGTGGTCGAGGTGCTGTCGGCGGCCGCGGTCGCCTGGCAGTTCGCGGCGCCGGACCCGCACCGCCGCGAGCGCACGGCGCTGCGGCTCATCGCGGTGTCGTTCTTCGGGCTGGCGCTGTTCGTCACCGTCGACGCCGCCCGCACGCTGCTCGGCGCGGCCGACCCGGACCACTCCCCCGTCGGCATCGCTCTCGCGGCGGTCAGCCTCGCGGTGATGCCGTTCCTGTCGTGGGCCGAGCGGCGCACCGGCCGCGAGCTCGGCTCGGCGTCCGCCGTCGCCGACTCGAAGCAGACCCTGATCTGCACGTACCTGTCGGCGGTGCTGCTGGTCGGGCTCGTCCTCAACGCCACGCTCGGCTGGTCGTGGGCCGACCCGCTCGCGGCGCTCGTCATCGCCGGGTTCGCGGTGCGCGAGGGCGTCGAGGCCTGGCGCGGCGACGCCTGCTGCACCCCCGTCGGGGCGCTCCTCGCAGGTGACGACGGGTGCGACGACGACAGGTGCGACGACGGCTGCTGCGCTCCCCCTGACGGCGGGGCGGCCGGTCCGCGCTGACCGTGCGGCGGCACCGTCGCCGCCGGCCACCCCGCCGGGTCGTGCGGTCTCAGGCGGGCACGCGTGCGTGCCGCTCGCGCAGCCCGGCGTCGAGGGCGGCGAGGATCTCGCGCGCCTGCTCGACGTCCCACCTCGTGCCCTGGAGCTCGAACTCGAGCAGCACCGGGCGCCCGGACGCACGCGCCACCTGCCGTGCCGCCGCCTGGTAGTGCGGGCCGAAGTTCCGGTTGCCCGACCCCATCACGCCCACGAGCCGGCGTCGCGTCACGGGGTCGCGCAGGAACCGGCGCACCGGCTCGGGGAGGGTGTCGTTGTCCGGGTTGCCGGTCTTGTACGACGGCGTCACCAGCACCCACGGACCGTCCGGCACCGCACGGCGCACCGCGCGGTCGCCGAGGTCGCGGGCGGGGCGGCCGAGGCGCTCGCAGAACTGGCGCACCATGCCCGACGCGGACGACGCGAAGTACACCTCGACCTGGTCGGACGGTGCCTGCTCGGGCGACATCGGGCCTCCTGACTGGGCGGCTGCGGGCCGCCGGGACGACACCTCCAGCGTGCTCCCGGCACCCGTGGGACGGCGACCCCGGGCGCCATGGGATCGATCACGCGGCGCCGTCATCTCGGCGGCGCGCCCCTCACCGGCGCGGACGCGATCTCGCTGCGGCACCGCCTCGTCCGCGACAAGATGGGTGACATGAGCACCGAGATCCCGTCCCTGCCCCTGAACAACGGCACGTCGATCCCGCAGCTCGGCTACGGCGTCTTCAAGGTCCCGCCGGAGGAGACGCGCGAGCTGGTGCTGACCGCCCTCGAGGCGGGCTACCGGCACATCGACACCGCGCAGATGTACCGCAACGAGCGCGGCGTCGGCGAGGCCATCGCCGCGGCCGGGCTGCCGCGCGACGAGCTCTTCGTCACCACCAAGCTGAACAACGCGTTCCACGAGCACGACGCCGCGCTGGAGGCGTTCGACCGGTCGCTCGAGGAGCTCGGCCTCGACCACGTGGACCTGTTCCTCATCCACTGGCCGCTGCCCGCCGTCGGTCGGTTCGTCGAGGCGTGGGGAGCGCTCGAGGAGCTGTACCGCTCGGGCCGCACCCGCGCGATCGGCACGTCGAACTTCCAGCCGCACCATCTGCGCCGCATCCTCGCGGAGGGCACCGTGGTGCCCGCCGTCAACCAGGTGGAGATCCACCCGTGGTTCGGCAACGAGGAGGTCCGCGCCTTCGACGCCGAGCACGGCATCGTCACCGAGGCCTGGTCCCCGCTGGGCCGCGGCCGCGTGCTGGAGGACCCGACCCTCGCCCGCATCGCCGCCGAGCACGGCCGCACCCCCGCCCAGGTGGTGCTGCGCTGGCACGTGCAGCGCGGCGACGTCGTCTTCCCCAAGTCCGCGACGCCGTCGCGCATCCGCGAGAACCTGGAGATCTTCGACTTCGAGCTCTCCGGCGGCGACATGGCCTCCATCACCGGCCTCGACCGCGGCGAGCGCATCGGCTCCCACCCCGACGAGATGAACAACACCGGCCGCTGACCGAGTGCTGTGAGCATGACGATGGCCCACTCTCGCGAGCGAGGGTGGGCCATCGTCATGCTCGCAGCACGTCACACGGCCTTGCGGGTGGCGCGGATCCCGACGAGCAGGCCGACGGCGCACGTGGCGGCCGCGGCGACGACCCCCCACAGGACGGCGCTGTCGGCGAACGTGCCGCCGAAGAGCACGCGCTCGGCGTCGACCATGTAGGTGAGCGGGTTGAACTTCGCCGCGGTCTGCATCCACGACGGGCCGGCCTCGAGCGGCAGCATCATCCCGGACAGGATGAGCAGCGGGAACAGCAGCGACTGCTGCACGCCCCAGAACAGCCACTCCCGGTTCTTCGACGCCAGGGCCAGGGCGTGCGACAGCGCCCCGATCCCGACGCCGAACACGCCGAGCAGCACCAGGCCGGCGAGTGCGGGCAGCACGTGGAACGTGAACCCGAAGGGGATGCACACGACGGCGATGAGCAGCCCCTGCGCCAGCAGCGGCGCGAACTCCTTGAGCGCGCGGCCCACGAGGATCGCCGAGCGGTCCAGCGGCGTCGCGAGCACCCGCTCGTAGGAGCCGGTCATGATCTCGTACAGCAGGTTCGAGCCGGTCATCGAGGTGCCGAACAGCGAGATCATGACGATCACCCCGGGCACGAACCACTGCAGGGTGTCCGCCGTGCTCGCTCCCTCGCCGCCGAAGCCACCACCGAACGTGCCGGTGAGCAGCGGTCCGAACAGGCCGAGGAAGATCAGCGGCTGCAGCAGCGAGAAGATCAGCGTGAACGGGTCGCGCAGCACCAGCAGGATCTCGCGGGTGAAGACCGCCCCCGTGTCCGAGACGAACTTGCCCGGCCCGGTGCGCGTGACGATGCGCGGCGCCTCGTGCTGCGCCGTCGTCGTGGTGGTGCGGGTCTGCTCGGTCATGCTGCCGCCTCCTCGCGCAGGCTCCGGCCGGTGAGGTTGAGGAACACGTCGTCGAGGCTGGCCTGACGGGCGCTCGCCGACGTCGTGGCGATGCCGGCCACCCGGAGCGCCTCGATGACGGCGGGCAGCGCCTCGGCGCCCTGCGCCGTGCCGACCCGCACCTGCAGCCCGGCGTCCTGCGCCGTGAGCTCGACGTCGCCTAGCGCGTCCGGCAGCGCGGCCCGGACCGCCCCGCCGTCGTCGGTCGCGACGACGACGGTGAGGGTGTCGTCGGCGTACCGACGCTTGAGCGCGTCGGGCGCGGCGTCCGCGATGATCTCGCCGTGGTCGATGACGACGACGCGCTCGGCCATGCTGTCCGCCTCGTCGAGGTAGTGCGTGGTGAGCACCACGGTCATCCCGTACCGCTCGCGCATCGCCGTGATGTGCCCCCACAGGTTGGCCCGCGAGTGCGGGTCGAGACCGGTGGTGGGCTCGTCGAGGAACAGCAGCGGCGGGTGGTTCATCAGCCCGAGCGCGACGTCGAGCCGGCGACGCTGGCCGCCCGACAGCGACTGCACCGACCGCTTCTCGAGGCCGCCCAGCTCGAGCGCCGCCATGAGGTCGGCGGCGCGCTCCCTGTAGACCTCCGGCGGCAGCCCGTAGAAGCGGCCCTGGTTGTGCAGCTCGTCGGCCACCTTGTAGCTGAAGCCGCCGCCGTTGCCCTGCCCGATGAAGCCCAGCCGGGCCCGCACCTGCGCGGGGCTCTTGACGACGTCGTACCCGGCCACGGTGGCCTCGCCCGCCGTCGGCTCCAGGAGCGACGTCAGCATCCGCAGCGTCGTGGACTTGCCGGCCCCGTTGGGCCCGAGGAAGGCGACGAGCTCGCCCTCCGCCACGTCGACGTCGATCGCCTTGACCGCCTCGACGGTCTCCTTGCGACGGCTGAACGTCTTGGTCAGCCCTCGTGCTCGAATCATCTCCGCACCTCTTCCACCCTCATCTCTCGTACGCTGTACTGGAACTAGTCTCGACTCTAGCCAGGGGGTCCGACAAGACCCGTGCGCGAGGACGGGACCGCCGGGATGGGAGGATGACGAGCCATGTCGAGCACTTCGCCTCAGCCGCCGGACGACGGCGTCCCCCGCCCGCCCGAGGTCGTGCGGCGGCTGGCACTGCTGTGGGACCCGCCGCAGCCGTCGGGCCGCGGCCGCCGGGCCCGGCTGACCCTCGACGACGTCGTCGGCGCGGGCACCGCGATCGCCGACGCCGACGGGCTGGAAGGGCTGTCGATGCGGAAGGTCGCGGCACGTCTCGGCGTCGGCGCGATGTCGCTGTACACGTACGTGCCGGGGCGCACGGAGCTGCTGGACCTCATGATCGACCGCGCCTTCGCCGAGCTCGGGCTGCCGCCCGCCACGGCGACCTGGCGCGACGGCCTCGCCGCGTACGCCCGCGCGCACTGGGAGCTGTTCCAGCGCCACCCGTGGATCCTGCAGACCAACATGTGGCGCCTGCCCCTCACCCCGTCCGTCCTCGACGCGCAGGAGTGCGGGCTGCGCACGCTCGTGGACACCGGGCTGCCGGAGCGTCAGGTGGTGGAGATCGTCGGGCTCGTCGACGCGTTCGTGCGCGGGCTGGCGCGCTCGACCGTCGCGGAGTCCGCGGAGAAGGACGCCTCCGGGCAGAGCAACGACGAGTACTGGACGTCGATGAGCAGCTTCTGGGTGGACCACTTCGACCCGCAGCGCTACCCCACCATGCTGCGGATCTGGGACGCGGGCGGCTTCGACGCGGAGGCCACGCCGTTCGAGGCCTCGCTGGAGCGGCTGCTCGACTCCGTGGGCATGGCGATCGACCGCGCGCGCGGGACTTCCCAACCCGGCGGCTCGTCCCTACGATGAACTGGTCCAGACCACCGTCCCGGAGGACCCCATGGAACGCACCGTCGTCGTCGCCATCACCGAGGGCCTGCACGCCCGCCCGGCCGCGCTCTTCGCGCAGAAGGCCGGCCAGCAGCCGGTGCCCGTGAAGATCGCCAAGACCGCCGGCGGCGACGCCGTGGACGCCGCGAGCATCCTCGGGATCATGACCCTCGGCGCCTCGGTCGGCGACGAGGTGGTGCTGCGCACCGAGACCGACGGCGACGACGCCAGCACCGCGCTCGACGCCCTCGTCGAGTTCCTGTCGCAGGAAGCGGTGGCCTGACGGACAGGCCCGCCCGGCCGAGCGGGTTCTTCCACTCGGCCGGCTGGCTGTTCGGCGAGATGCTCGTCGGGGCGCTCGTCGGGCTCGTCGCGGCCTTCGTGCTGTCGGTCGACGCCGTCGAGCTCGCGGCGAACCCGGACGCCGCGCTGGCGTGCGACATCAACGCCGTGATCTCGTGCGGCACGGTCGGCACGTCGTGGCAGGCCAGCCTGTTCGGCTTCCCCAACGCGTTCCTCGGGCTGATCGCCGAGTCCGTGGTCATCACCGTGGCCGTCGCGGGCCTGGCCGGCGTGCGGTTCCCGCGCTGGTTCATGACGGCCGCCCAGACCGTCTACCTGCTGGGGTTCGTCTTCGCGTACTGGCTGTTCTGGCAGTCGATGTTCGTCATCGGCGCGCTCTGCCCGTGGTGCCTGACGATCACCGTCTCCACGACGCTGGTCTTCGCGTCGATGCTGCACTGGAACATCCTCGAGGACAACCTCTACTGGCCGGCCCGGATGCAGTCGTGGGCGATGTCGCTGGTGCGCTCCGGCGCGTTCGGCATCCTCACCGCCGCCTGGTTCCTGCTCCTCGCCGCCGTCGTCCTGCTCAAGTACGGCACGGCCCTCTTCGCCTGATGGCGTGAGCGGGCGGGCGGCCCCTCTCGTCGAGAGGTGGGCCACCCGCCCGCTCACCGCACCCGGGTCGGTGTCAGAGGCCGAGGGGATCCAGGACGTCGACCAGCTCGCGCCGCACGGCGGACCGGGCGGCGTCGGCGTCGGGCTGCTCCAGGGCCACGCGGGCGAGCTCGCGACACCGCACGAACGACACCTCGGCCAGCACCGCCGCGACGTCCGCGAGCGCCCGCGGCGTCATGGACAGCGACTTCACGCCGAGGCCCACGAGCACGGGCGCGAGGACGGCGTCGGCCGCCGCCTCGCCGCACACGCCGACCGGGCGGCCGCGGGAGTGCGCGCCCTCGCAGGTGGCGCGCACCAGCTCGAGGACGGCGGGCTGCCACGACGTGGACAGTGCCGCGAGGTCGCCGAGCATGCGGTCGGCGGCCATCGCGTACTGCGTGAGGTCGTTGGTGCCGATGCTGCCGAACGTGGCGTGCTCGAAGACCCACCGCGACCGCAGCGCGGCGGCGGGGACCTCGATCATCGCGCCGGCGCGCCGCAGCCCGTGCGCCTCGCACGCGGCGACGAACGACCGCGCCTCGTCCGTGGTGGCGACCATCGGCGCCATGACCCACACCTCCGCGGACTCGGCCTCGGCGGCCGCGGCGATCGCCTGGAGCTGCCGGTCCAGCACCTCCGGGTGGGCGACGGCGGTGCGCAGGCCGCGGACGCCGAGCGCCGGGTTGGGCTCGTCGTCGGCGGTGACGAAGGGCAGCGGCTTGTCCGCCCCGGCGTCGAGGGTGCGGACGACGACCTTGCGGCCGGCGAACGCGGACAGGACGCCGCGGTAGGCGGCGACCTGCTCCTCGACGGTCGGCTCGACGTCACGCCCGAGGAAGCAGAACTCGGTGCGGAACAGGCCCACGCCCTCGGCGTGCGCGGCGACGGCGGCCTGCGCGGCCTCCGGGTCTGCGACGTTGGCGAGCAGCTCCACCCGGTGCCCGTCGGCGGTGCGGCCGTGGCCGTCGAACTCGCGCTCGACGCGCACCGCGCTGCGCGCGGCCTCGACCTCCGCGTCCGACGGGTCCTGCAGCACGGTGCCGGCGCCGCCGTCGACGACGACGGTCTCGCCGTCGGCGAGGTCCTCCGCGCCCCGGGCCGCGACGACCGCGGGGATGCCGAGCGCGCGCGCCAGGATCGCCGTGTGCGAGGTGGGGCCGCCGCCGCTGGTGACGATGGCGACGACCGCCTCCGGGTCGAGGGTCGCCGTGTCGGCGGGCGCCAGATCCTCGGCGACCAGCACGAACGGGTGGCCGGGCGAGGGCACGCCCGGCGGCCGCACCCCGGTGAGCTCGGCGACGATGCGGTCGCGCACGTCGCGCACGTCGCGGGCCCGCTCGCTCAGCGGCGGGCCGAGCGGCTCGAGCTGCGCGGCGAGCGCGTTCGCGGCGTCCCACACGGCCCGCTCGGGGGTCGCGCCCGACTCGCGCACGCGCCGCTCGGCGTCGGACGCGAGTGTGGGGTCGGCCGCCATCGCGGCGGTCACGGCGAGCACGTCCGCCGCCGTCCCCGTGGCCTGCGCCGCCTGCGCGGCGAGGCGGTCCCGGACGGCGGACGTCGCGGCGCCCAGGCGGGACACCGCGTCGTCGGCACCGGAGCCGTCGGACGTGTCGAGGGCCGCCGCGGGGGGCTCCGGGACGGGGGCCGGCATCGTCACGACGACGCCGGCCGCCCGCCCGGGGCTCACCGGGGCACCGGTGAGGGTGGTGCTCATCAGACGGAGCCCTTCTCCTTCGCGGCGCCCTCGCCACCGGGGGCGCCGCCGGCCGGCACCGCGGCGGCCTCCTTCTGGTCGGTCACCGCCTGGTCGCCGACGACCGCGGCCGTGGCCTCGGGGTCGTCCTCGCGCCCGGGGGTCCGCAGGTTCCACTTCGTGATGACCCACCGGAACAGGAAGTAGTAGAGGACCGCGTAGCCGAGCCCGATCGGGATCAGCAGCAGCGGCATCTCCGCGATGCGGAAGTTCAGCAGGTAGTCGATGACGCCCGCGGAGAAGCCGAAGCCGTCGCGGATGCCGAGCGCGTTGACGAGAGCCATCGAGGTGCCGGTGAGGACCGCGTGGATCGCGTACAGCGGGTAGGCGACGTAGACGAACGCGAACTCGAGCGGCTCGGTGACGCCGGTGACGAACGCGACCAGGGCGGCGGAGCCCATGACACCGGCGATGACCTTGCGGTTCTTCGGCTTCGCCGTGTGGATGATGGCGAGCGCCGCGGCCGGCAGGGCGAACATCATGATCGGGAAGAAGCCGGTCATGAACGTGCCGGCGGTCGGGTCACCGTGCAGGAAGCGTGCGATGTCGCCGTTCCACACGGCTCCGGACGCGTCGGTGTAGGAGCCGAACTGGAACCAGGGCAGCGAGTTGAGCAGGTGGTGCAGGCCGATCGGCAGCAGCAGGCGGTTGAGGGTGCCGTAGACGAAGGCGCCCAGCACGGTGGAGCCGGTGACGAAGCCGCCGATCTGGTCGTTGATCAGCCAGTTGAAGGCCGGGTAGATCAGCGCGCCGACGACGGCGATGAGCACCGACATCCCCGCGGTGACGATCGGGACGAAGCGGCGGCCGCCGAAGAACGCGAGGTACTGGGGCAGCTTGATCCGGTAGTACTTCTGGTAGAGCAGCGCCGCGGTGAGACCGATGACGATGCCGCCGAGCACGCCGTAGTCGATCATCAGCTGCTCGCCCTTGTCGTCCAGGCCGAGGACGTACGGGGACAGCACGTCGGTGACGCCCGTGAAGACGAGGTAGCCGATCAGCGCGGCCAGCGCGGTGGAGCCGTCCGACTTGCGGGCGTACCCGACCGCGACGCCGAGCGCGAAGATCAGCGCCAGGTTGGCGAACAGGGCGTTGCCCGCGGCGCCGAGGACGTCGGCCACCGGCTGCATCCACGAGAAGGTGCCGGCGACACCCGCGGGACCACCGAGCATGTCGGGCTGCCCGAGACGCAGCAGCAGGGCGGCGGCGGGCAGCGAGGCGATGGGCAGCATCAGCGAGCGGCCCACCCGCTGCAGCTGGGCAAAGCCGGGGATGCTCCGCTTCTGCTTGGTCTCTGCGACCGTGGTCATGGTTCTCCTCCGATGGATGGCCCGGGGGCGGGCGTGTCCTGCAGGCCCGTGCCTGCGTCGTCCGGCGGCAGTGTCGCGACGTCGGGGCGTCATTGCCGGTGCTCCACACGCTGCCACCGGCAGGTTGTCTGGACCACTTGCAGGAAGAGTGGTCTAGACCTCATGATGTGTCAACCCCGCGGTTCGGCGGGGAGGACACCGCACCGGGAGCGGGCCGCGACGCCCGATACTGGTCCCGATGTCGCACAGCACGCAGATCGATGCCGATCACAGGGCAGGACAGGACACGAGGATGGTCAGGGACGGCGCTCGCCCCGGCGAGCACAAGTACCTCGCGGTGCGCGCGTACCTCGCCGACCTCGTCACGACCGAGCTCGCCGTCGGCGACGCGATCCCGTCCGAGCGCAGCCTCACCGAGAAGTTCGGCGTGTCGCGGATGACCGTGCGCCAGGCGATCGACGCGCTCGTCACCGAGGGCGTGCTGGAGCGCGCGCAGGGCCGCGGCACGTTCGTGGCCCCGCCGCGCGCCGACTTCGAGATGCGCCTGACGACGTTCGGCGAGGAGGCGCGGCGCCGCGGCCTCGTCCCCGGCGCCACGGTGCTGCGGCGCGAGCAGCTGCCCGCGCCCGCCGTCGTCGCCGAGGCGCTGGACCGCGAGGTCGGCACCCCGGTGCACCACGTGGTGCGGCTGCGCACCGCCGACGGCAACCCGATGAGCGTCGAGGAGTCGTGGATCCCCGTCGACCTCGCCCCCGACCTGCTGTCCGGCGGCGTGCCCGACAGCATCTACGCGGCGCTGCGCGAGCGCGGCCTCGACCCCACCTGGGGCGAGGAGGTCATCACCGCCGCGGACGCCACCCCCGAGGAGCTCGAGGCCCTGCAGATGCAGGGCTCGCGCGCCGTCATGCGCACCGCCCGGCGCACCTTCGGCGGCGACGCCGCCGTCATGTACTCGCGCGCCTGCTACCGCGGCGACCGGTACAGCGTCTTCGTGCCCCTGCGCGAGGCACGGCCCACGCTCGTCCCCCGCACGCGGTCCGCCGACCCCGGCACCGGCACCGACGCCGGCCGCCCCGTCCAGCCTTCCGAACGCCCCGGACGCATCCCCGAAGGGAGCCCCCGATGAGCACGCCCGACCCCGACGCACAGCTCGCCGCCTCGATCCTCGCCGGCCTCGGCGGGGTGGAGAACATCGAGGAGATCGACCCGTGCACCACCCGGCTGCGGTCCCTCGTCAAGGACCCGGCCCTCGTCGACGCCGCGCTGCTGAAGCGCGCCGGCGCGTTCGGCGTGATGATCAACGGGCGGGTCGTGCAGGTCGTCGTCGGCCCGCGCGTCGACACGATCGCCTCCGACCTCGCCGAGCTCATGTGAGCGCGGCCCCGCACCCCACGCCCCCCGGAATCTCCACCCGGACCCCACCAAGGAGCATCATGAGCAAGGCACAGCAGATCCTCGACGCGCTCGGCGGCGACGACAACATCATCGACCTCGAGCCGTGCATCACCCGGCTGCGCGTCGAGGTCGAGGACCCCGCCAAGGTGATCGACGCCGACCTCACGAAGGCCGGCGCCATCGCGGTCGTGCGCTCCGGCGTCGCCATCCAGGTCATCGTCGGCCCCGAGGCCGACACGCTCGCCTCGGACATCGAGGACCTCCGCTGATGACGGCGCTGACCGTCCTCGCGCCCGTCACCGGCACCGTCGTCGACGTGTCCGAGGTGGACGACCCGGTGTTCTCCGCCGGCCTCGTCGGCCCCGGCCTCGCGATCGAGCCCGACGGCGTCCGCGGGGGCGAGGCGGTCGCGCCCATCACGGGCACGATCGTCAAGCTGCACCCGCACGCGTTCGTCGTGCAGCACGACGACGGCCGCGCCGTGCTCGTGCACCTCGGCATCGACACCGTCAAGCTCGGCGGCGAGGGCTTCACGACCCACGCGTCCGAGGGCGACGCCGTGCAGCGCGGCACCGTGCTGGTCACGTGGGACCCGGCGGCCGTGCGCGACGGCGGCAAGTCCGCCGTCTGCCCCGTCGTCGCGCTCGAGGCCACGCCCGACGCCGTCGACCACCTCGCGCAGGTCGGCACGATGGTCGAGCACGGCGAGGACCTGCTCACCTGGGGCTGACGCACCCGCCGAGGTAGCTCGAGATCTGCCGAGGTAGTTCGCAGGCCCGCGAGGTAGTTCGCTACCTCGCGAGGGCTCGAACTACCTCGGCAGATCTCGAGCAACTCGGCGAATCGTGGACTACCTCGGCACGAGGGTGACGCCCAGGGCTTCGAGGACGGCGTCGACCGGGTTGCAGTACGTCAGCCCGGTGCCGTCGGCGCCGCCCGTCTCGGAGCCGGCGAACAGCAGGCCGAGCGCGACGCCGTCCTCGCGGTAGACCAGCGACCCGGAGTCGCCGCCGCGCGAGAACGCGCCGCCGGTGCCCTCCACCTCGATCTGGTTGTCGAAGGACAGCGCGCCGAGCTCGTCGCCGTACCCGACGACGACGTCGTCCATCTCGATGGCCGTGACCCGGCCCTGCGTGTGCGCCGTGGTGCGCCCGATCTTCGCCACCGCCTCGCCGCCCACCGCGACGGCCGTGGTGGTCACCGTGCCCACCGGGTACGTCGGGTCGATCTCGACCCCGTCGTCCAGCACGGCGAGGGCCGCGTCCACCGTGGCCGGCTCGCCCGGCGTCAGCGGCACCACCTGCGCGAGGGTGCCGACCCGGTCCTGGGGTGCGCGGCCGCCGTCGGCCGGGCCGGGCTGCACGACGACGTCCCCCACCTGAGCGGACGGCGACCCCGCCAGCACGTGGAAGTTGGACAGGACGTACCGCGCGGCGTCGTCCGCCTTCACCACGAACGCACCGAGCGTCCCCGCGGTGACGTCCACGTGGGCGATCGAGACGCCCGGGCGCAACGGCCGTACCCGGTCGGTCTCCCCGAGGGCCCGGGCCGTGGCGACGGGCGGGCGGACCTGCGCCCCGAGGGTGCGGATGCGGCCGGTGCGGCGCACGTCGACGGCGTCGCCCGCCTCGGCGGCGAGCTTGCGCACGAACGACCGGGCGGTGGGGACCCCGAGGCGGTAGCGCACGGCGATGCCGAAGCCCCCGTCGCCCTGGGGCGCGAGGCCCAGCGAGAGGGTGGGCGCGCGCACCACGTCGGCGGGGGTGGCGTCGTCGCCGACCGCGTACGGGCTGGCGGGCACGCCGTGCCGTTCGGCCAGGTCACGGGCGAAGTCGCTGAGCTGTGCCTTGGTCTCGCGCGCCTGGGTGAGGTCCATGCGGCGAGTCTGGTGCAGACCGGTGACACACCCCGATGTCACAAACCGGCGAGTCGGACATCTCTCCCCGCGTGAGACCCGCACCAGCCCTGCTCGCGCCCGACTTCGACGACGTCCGGCGCGCCCTCACCTGGGCGCTCGACCACGACCTGCACGCCCTCCTCGAGCACCGCCAGGTCGCTCACCTGGGCCACGCCGCGCGACGACGCGCCGACGCCGTCCTCGTGCTCCGCTGGCAGCGCGCCGCCGCCCGCGCGAGCCACGGGCTCTGAGCGCGGCGCAGGCCGCGTCGCCGCTGCTCGGCGCGCGGTATCGCGGGGGCCGTGGCACGGTGAAGCCTCAGGCCCATCCCTCGCCGACGTGGGGCCTTTGCGGGTCCTGACCTTCTTCATCGCTCGGAGGAGAGGCCGCATGACGCACGACGTGACGACCGCACGGACCCGCCGGACCTCGCGGGTGGCCGCTGCGGTCGCGAGCCTGGGGATCGTCGGGCTGCTCGTCGCCGGGGCCACGGCCCCGCCGCTCGCGGGTGCCGAGGTGCCGCCGGTCACGACGACCACGTCGGTCATCACCGTCAAGACGGGCGCCGACCGGCAGTCGACGTCGGAGGTCTCCCTCCTCCCCGGCGTCGGGCTCCAGCTGCGCTACAGCAACCAGGCGGGTGCCGCGGGCGACCTCGTCACGGACGACTGGGGCTTCTGCACCTCCGACGCCGACGGGGACTGCAGCTTCGTCGTGCCGCAGACGGACACGGCCACCGGGAGCGGCGGCAACCGCGGGCGGTACTTCCTCGTCGAGCAGACGGGCGCGCCCGCCGGCTTTACGACCAACGCGGCGCTCGGCACCGGCACCACCGCGTCGATGACGTCCCTTCCGTACCGCTTCCTCACCCCGGCCATGCAGGCGGGCGTGACGTACTCCTCCACGGGCGCGCCGGGCACCACCCCTTTCATGGTGTCGACCGGCGCGGGCCCGACGGCCTCGGGCGGCGTCTGGCAGTCGTCCCGCTCGAACCCGCCGGCGCCCGAGCAGTGCGGCATCGACGTCGCGCTGGTCACCGACGTGTCCGGCTCCGTGGCCGGTCAGATCACGTCCCTCAAGGCGGCGGCGACCCAGTTCGTCGGCGCGCTCACGGGCACGCCGTCGACGATGGGCCTGTACACGTTCGCGAACACCGCCCCCGCCAACACGAGCAACAACGCGAACGTGCCGCGCACCCCCGTCTCCAGCGCGACCAACGCCGCCGCGCTCACCGCCTCGATCAACGGGTACACGGCCGGCGGTGCCACCAACTGGGACGAGGGCCTGTACCAGGTGGTGCCGGAGGCCGCCCAGTACGACATGGTCATCGTCCTCACCGACGGGAACCCGACGCTGTGGGGCAACGGCCAGGGCAACGGGAGCAACACCCGGTTCCGCGAGACCGAGCGGGGGATCTTCTCGGCGAACGCCCTCAAGGTCGCCGGCACCCGGGTCGTGGCGTTCGGCGTCGGCGACGGGTTGACGGCCGAGGGCAGCCGGCAGAACCTGGTGGCCATCTCCGGCCCCGTCGAGGGCTCCGACTACTTCCGCACCACCGACTACGCCCAGGCGGGGGCCGAGCTGCGGGCGATCGCGCTGGCCGGCTGCACCCCGTCGATCAGCGTGGTCAAGCAGGTCGTCCCGCCGGGCACGCCCGACGGCGACATCACCGGGGCCGAGCTCATGCCGGGCTGGACCTTCGACGCCGCCTTCGACGGGGACGCCGTCTCCGAGGGGGACACCACCGCCGTGACGGACGCGACCGGCGGCGTGAACTTCCAGTTCGGCTTCCCGGGCGAGACCGGCTCGGGGTCGGTGACCATCACCGAGACGCTGCAGGGCGGCTTCGTCCCGCACCCGACGGACGGCGACGACGACGGCACGCTCGACAACGCCGTCTGCCGGGACATCTCGCAGCCGGGCGAGCCGCAGGTCGTCCCGGTGGAGAGCAGCGACGACGGGACGGAGTTCACCGCCGACGTGGACCAGGGCTCCGTCCTCACCTGCACCGTGTACAACGAGTCGCCGGTGCCTCCCGCGTCGGTGGTGGTGGACAAGCAGTGGTCGATCAACGGCGCGGACCCGGTAGCCCACGGTTCGCAGCCGTCGGAGCTGACCGCCGGCGCGCTGCTGAACGGCGCCTCCGTGCCGTGGGGCGGAGCCGGCACCACCGGGTTCGCCGAGGGCGACGAGGTGACCGTCGACGAGACCCTCGGGGAGACGGGCGCCGGCATGCCGCGCTTCTGCACGCTGACCGACAGCTCGGTCACCGGCCCGGGCGGCGCGGAGGGGGAGCTCGGCGGGTCGTTCACGCTCGACGAGGGCGTCAACACGTTCCTGGTGACCAACGAGGTGGAGTGCACGACGCAGCTCTCCCTGGTCAAGGAGGTGCGCGGCGGCGGCCCGGCCACACCGGAGCAGTGGACGCTCACGGCCCTGGACCCCGACGGCGCCGAAGCGCTCAACGGCACCACGGGCGTCGAGGGCGATGTGATCCCGCAGGCCCTGTACACGCTGACGGAGTCGGGCGGCGACCCGCGGTACGCGCAGTTCGTCGACCCGACGGCCACACCGAGGCCGGGCTCGTCCGGCAGCTGGGTGTGCCGGGAGATCGACGCCGACGGCAACCCCGTGCCCGGCTTCTCGGACGGCCTCAACGGCGGCGTGCAGGTGTTCTTCGGCACGCACGTGGAGTGCACGGCGTACAACGACACGGCCCCGCTGCGCCTGCGCAAGGCGGTGGACGACTCGTTCGGCGGCACGGCCGTGCCCGGCGACTGGGAGCTCACCGCGACGCCCCTCGGCGACGACCTCCCGGAGGGGCTCGGACCCCAGACGGTCACGGGCTCCCTCGCCGGTGACGAGGTCTTCCTGCGACCCGGCGTCGAATACCTCATCACCGAGGACGGGCCGCTCGGCTACGAGCTGGTCGACCAGGTGTGCCGCATCAGCGACGGCGGCGACCGCGTCGGGGACCGGCTGTTCACGATCGAGCTCGTCTGGCCGGAGTCGGCGGACTGCCTGCTCACCAACCGGGCCGTAGGCGCGAGGCTGACGCTCGTCAAGGAGGTCGTCAACGACGACGGCGGCACGGCCGAGCCCGAGGACTGGACGCTGGCGGCCGACGGCCCGACGCCCGTCACGGGCGTGACGGGCGCGGACGAGGTCACCGGGGCCGAGGTGGCGCCCGGCGACTACGCGCTGTCCGAGGACGGGCCCGCGGGCTACACGTCGCTCGGGTGGACGTGCGCCGCCGAGGGCGACCCGCTCGCCGTCGAGGACGACACGGTGACCCTCACCGGAGGCACGGTCGTGACCTGCACGGTGGCGAACGACGACGACGCGGGACCGACGCCCTCGCCGAGCCCGACGCCCTCGGTGACCCCGACACCGACGGCCAGCCCGTCGCCGTCGCCCAGCCCGTCGGCGACGCCGACCACCGCGCCCACGACGCCCCCGTCGGCGGGCCCGGGCGCCCCGGGGAGCGACGGCGGAGACGCCGGTCCGGGCACGTCAGGTGGACCGTGGGGCTCGCTGCCGGTCACCGGGTTCGGCGGCGGCCTGCTGCTGCTCGCCGTCCTGCTCCTCGTGGCGGGGACGGTGACGCTCGTGGTGCGGCGGTCGCGCTCCTGACGACCGCCGCCCGCGGGATCAGGCGCGCAGCAGGCGCCGTACCCCGAGCCGCCGGCCCCGCGCGGTGACGAGGGCCGCCAGCGCGAGACCACCCAGCCCCCACAGCACGAGCAGGGTCACGCCCATCCCGAGACCGCCGGCCGCGGGCACCACGACCGCCGTCAGGGCGTCGCGCGCGGCACCGATCGGCAGCGCATCGACCAGCCCCTGCAGGGCGGCGGGCACGGTCGCGACGACGCCCGTCGCGATGAGCAGGACGGCGATCAGCAGGCTGATGCCGCGGCCCAGGTTGCCGAGCCAGCCGAGGAAGCCCTGGTGCACGGCGACGAACGCCACCGACGCGACCGCCCCCGCGAGGATCGACCCGACCCATCCCCCCGCGTCGAGCTTCTCGACCGCCGCGAGGATCACGCCGATCAGCGCGCCCGTCCCGGCCCCGACGGCCGCCGGCAGCCAGAACGCGGACAGGGCCAGCCGCACCGAGTCACGCGTCGAGCCCAGGGCCCGCGCCATGACCGGCGGGAACACCGTCATGAGGGCCAGCGCCCCCAGCCACAGCGCCACGACCGCGAACAGCGGGCCCGACGCCCCCGTGCTGATGCCGGACGCCGACGGCGCCGCCACGGGCTCCGCGACCACCGACGCGAGCGTCTGACGCTCGTCGTCCGTGTACGTCGGGATCTGGTTCTTCGCGTCGTCGAGCCCGGAGGCCAGGTCGTCCGCGCCCGACGCGAGCTGCCCGACGCCGCCCGCCAGGTCACCGGCGCCCGAGGCGATGCCCTCGGTGCCGGTCGCAAGCTGGTTCGCGCCGCCCCCGAGCTCGTCCACGCCGGAGGCCAGCCCCTGCGTGCCGGTGGCGAGCTCCCCGGCACCGCCCGCGAGGGTGGAGGCGCCGGTGCTCAGCGAGCCGAGCCCGTTCGCGAGGCCCCGGGCACCTGCCGCGAGGTCACCCGCGCCGGACGCCGTCTCCTCCATGCCGCCGGCCAGGCCGTCGGCACCCTCGGACAGGTCGTCGACGCCGCCGGCGAGCTCGCCGAGGCCGGTCGCCATCGCCTGGTTGCCGTCCGCGACCTGCCGGGCGCCGTCCTGCAGCTGCCCGAGCTGGTCCGTCTGCGCGGCGAGGCCCGCCTGGGCCTCCTCGATCTGCGCGCACGCGTCGGCGCTCTGGCCGGCCAGAGCCTTGCCGAGCTCCTCGAGCTGCTGCGGAGTCAGGAGGTCCGCGACCTCCGGCGGGAGCAGCTCCCCCGGCGTGCCGTCGCAGCCCAGCCGGTCGGCCAGGTCCGCCAGCGCGTCGTCGGCCGTGCCGGCCGCGCCGGTGAGGCTGTCGACCAGCCCGTCGACGCCGACCGCGACGCCCGCCGACCCGTCGGCCAGCTGCTGCGCCTGCTCCGGCAACGCGGAGACCCCGGGTGTCTCGGGGGTGCCGTCGTACAGCAGCGCGAGGCCGTCGGAGAGGTCCCTCGCGCCGGCGGCCAGCCCCTTCGTCCCCGCGGCGAGGTCCTCGACCCCGCTCGCGATGCCGTCCGCGCCCGACGCGCTCTGCGAGACGCCGCCGGCGAGCTGGTCCGCGCCCCCGGCCAGGTCGTCCGCGCCGGAGGCGAGCTGGTCCGCGCCGGTGCCGAGCTCGCCCACGCCCGAGGCGAGGTCGCCCGCGCCGTCGGCGACCTGGCCCGCGCCGTCCGCGAGCTGGTCGGCGCCGTCCTGCGTCTGGCCCGCGCCGTCGGCGAGCTGCACGGCGCCGTCCTGCGCCTGCCCGATGCCGTCGGACAGCTCGTTGAAACCGACCAGCACGTTGTCGACGTAGGTCTCGGTGAGCGTGCTCGACATGACGGACGTGGCGGTGGCGGCGACCACGCGGGCGAGCGCGTCGTCGGCCACGCGGCCGCCGGGCGGGGTGCTGACGTCGATGGTGGCCTGCCGGGCCTCGGACGGGTCGTCGTTCCCGTACGAGGTGGCGGCCGCGGAGAAATCCTCCGGGATGGTCACGACGGCGGCGTAGGTGCCGTTCGCGAGCCCGTCGGCGGCCGACTCCTCGTCGGTGATCGTCCAGTCGAAGTTCGTGGCGTCCTCGGCCGGCTGGGCGGCCTTGGCCCCGTCGGCGGTCTCGCCGCCGCTGACCAGCCCGGACGCGAGCTGGCGGCCCAGCGGCACGGTCTGCCCCTGGACCTCGACCGGCTCGTCGAGGTTGACGATGGCGGCCGGCACCTGGTCCAGCCGGTCCTGCGGGTTCCACAGCGCCGCGAGCAGCAGCCCGAGCACCATGATCGGCAGCAGCGCGACGGCGGCGATGCGCCAGGGGTCGCGGCGTGTCCGGGTGTCGATGGTCGGGGCGGTCATGCCCGCACCTCCTGCACGTGGGTGTCACCCTCGATGGGGTCGTCGATCTCGTCGGTGGCCGCGGGGTCGGGTTCCCCGGGCGCGGGGTGGTGCTCGTCGGCGGGCGCGGGCGGGGGCGGGGGCACGTCCGCGCCGGTGAGCACGCTCGGCGCGCCCCAGCCGGCGCCGACGTCGAGCACGGCGACCTCGCGGCCGGTGCCGTCGTCGAGCAGGTCGGTCGCGGCGACGCCGCTGGCGCCGAGCAGCACCGCCGTCCCGCCGCGCTGCGCCCGGGCGAGCGCGGCGGCGAGCGCCTCGCGGGCCGGGCGGTCGGCGACGGCGTCGGTGCGGTCCACGACCACGACCCGCGCGCCGTCGCGCACCGCGGCGTCGACCGTCGCGGCGGGGCGACCGTGCTCGGCGAGGGCGTCGACGACGGCGACGCGGCCGCGCACCGTCATCGCGCGCTCGGGCAGCACCAGACCGGTCACCTTGACCGCCCCGGCGTCGGGCGACATGCGCCCGGCGAGGGCGAGCAGCAGCGCCGACACGGGGGCCGCGGCGTCGCCGTGCACGCACAGCGCGCCGCCGTCGGGCACCCGCACGCTCACCGGCCCCACGACGGGCGCGTCGCTCCCCTCCGGCCCGGCGACCTCGAGGTCGCGCGCGGCGACGGCGTCCGTGGCGTCGGGCTCCGGCCACGACGCGAGCCGCAGCTCCTTGGTGAGGCCCTCGCCCTCGACGTCGAACGTGGGCAGGACGCGGTCGAGCCAGCGCGGCATGTGCCAGGCCCGGTCGCCCAGGAGATGGAGCACGGCGGGCACGAGCGTCATGCGCACGACGAACGCGTCCACGAGCACGCCGACCGCGAGGCCGAGCGCGATGGGTTTGAGCGTCATGTCGCCCTCAGGCACGAACGCGACGAAGACGGCGAACATGATCACCGCCGCGGCCGTGACCACCTTGGCCGAGCCGAGGAAGCCCGAGCGCACCGCGCGGCGGGCGTCGCCGCCGTGCACGTAGTCCTCCCGGATGCGGGACACGAGGAAGACCTCGTAGTCCATCGCCAGGCCGAACAGCACGCCCATGAGGATGATCGGCATGAAGCTGATGACGGGGCCCAGCTTCGTGACGTTGAGCGCGTCGGCGAGGACGCCGTTCTCGAACACGAGCGTCACCACGCCGAAGGCCGCCCCGACGGACAGCAGGTAGCCGAGCGAGGCCTTGATCGGCACCCAGATCGAGCGGAACACCATCGTCAGGAGCACGAGCGACAGGCCCACGACGACCAGGCCGAACGGCAGCAGCGCGGCGCCGAGCTTGTCGGAGACGTCGATACCGACCGCGGCGAAGCCGGTGACGGACAGGTCGACGCCGTACTTGTCGAGGTAGTGGTCGTGCTGGTCGCGGATCTCGTTGACCAGGTCCTTGGTCTCCTGCGACGTCGGCCCGCCCTCCGGGACCACCTGGACGATGCCGGTGTCGGCGGTCTCGTTGGGGGTGGAGAGCGGCACGTCGGCGACGCCGGGCAGGTCACCGATCTCGTCGCCCAGCTCGTCCATGAGCTTCACGGGGTCGTTGCTGGTGACGATCGAGCCGGTCACGATCAGGGGGCCGTTGAAGCCCTCGCCGAACTCCTCGCCCACCAGGTCGTAGGTCACGCGGGCGCTGTTGTCCTCCGGCAGCGTGCCGGCGTCGGGCAGCGCGAGGCGGAGGTTCGTGGCCGGCCAGGCGAGGGCGGCGATGGCGCCCACGACGAGCACGATCGTGAGGACCGGGAAGCGGGTGGCGCCTCGCACCCAGCCGTCGAAGAACCGGTTGCGGTGGACGCCCGCGGCCGGCGCGGCGGCGCGCTTGGCCTTCCCCTTCGGCTTGCGGGCGGCGCGCGGGGCACGCGGCCGCAGCCGTTCGCCGGAGAAGGACAGCAGCGCGGGCAGCAGCGTGAGCGAGACGAGGACCGCGATGCCGACCGCCACGGCGGCGGCGATGCCCATCACGGTGAGGAAGGGGATGCCGGCGACGCCGAGGCCCACCAGGGCGATCATCACCGTGAGGCCGGCGAAGATGACGGCCGAGCCCGCCGTCGCGGTGGCGCGCGCGATCGACTCGTCCACCTCGAGCCCGTCGGCGAGCTGCTCGCGGTGCCGGGACACGATGAACAGCGCGTAGTCGATGCCCACCGCGAGGCCGAGCATGAGGCCGAGCATCGGCGTCGTCGAGTTGATCGGGCCGAACACGGTGGCGGTGAGCAGCAGGAGCATCGACACGCCCACGCCCATGAGCGCGTTCACCAGCGGCAGGCCGGCCGCGACGAACGAGCCGAGCGTGATGATGAGGACCACGAGCGCGACGACGACGCCGATCGCCTCGATGATGCTCAGGGCCGGGAACTCGACGCTGAACAGCTCGCCGCCGAGGCTGGTCTGCGACCCCGCCGGCAGGGCGGCGGCGAGGTCGTCGCTCGCGGTGTGCAGCGCGTCCTTGGTGTCCTCGGTGATGACGGACTGGTCGCCGTCGAGCTGGATCGTCAGCAGCGTGGCGGTGTCGTCGTCGTTGACCGACGCGGCCATCTGGTCGTCGTACGGGGAGGTGACGGCGGCGACCTGGTCGAGCTCGCCGAGGTCGTCGACGGTGTCGGTGATCGGTCCGCGCACCGCGTCGTCGTCGATCGTGGAACCGTCGGGGGCGACGACGATGATCTGCGCCGAGGAGCCGCTGACCTGCGGGAACGTGGCGGACAGGCTGTCGAGCGCGTCCTGCGACTCGGTGCCCGGGATGGTCACGGAGTTGTCGAAGCCCTGGTAGAGCAGGCCGGCCGCTCCGCCGACGACGGCGAGCACCAGCACCCAGCCGATGACGACGAGCCGCCGGGCCCGGGCGGCCCAGCGGCCGAGGGAGTACAGGACGGAGGACACAGGCTCTCCCGGGACGACGGAGCAGGGATTCGATACGGCACTGTATCCGATGCACGAACGTATCCGATACGTCGCTGTATTGGCTAGAGTGGGCCCGGCCGGGCGCGGCGCCCGCACCGTGCCGGTACCGGCAGCATCCCGAGGAGGACCCCCTGACCACCGAGAGCGTGACTCCCGACGAGGCTACGGTCGGTCCCGGTCGCTCGCCCCGGCGCGAGCGCACCCGCGAGCGCCTGCTCGACGCCGCGTTCCAGGTGTTCGCGCAGGTGGGCGTCCAGGCCGCGTCGATCGAGGCGGTGTGCGAGGCGGCCGGTTTCACCCGCGGCGCCTTCTACTCGAACTTCGCGAGCAAGGAGGAGCTGTTCCTCGCGCTCACGGAGCGCGAGGCGCGCGGCCACCTGGGCGCCCTCGAGCGCGCGGTGACCACCGTCGACCCGGCGGCCCTGCAGACGCCCGAGGGGTTCCGCGCCACCGTGCGGGAGGTCATCGCGTCCGTGCTGCCCGACCCCGCCGCCAAGACGTCGTGGTGCGTGATGGAGCTCGAGTTCGAGCTGCTCGCCCTGCGTGACCCTCAGATCGCGCAGCGCTACGTGGACCAGCAGCAGGTGCTCCGCGGGGAGATGATCGCCGCGCTGAACCGCGTCATGGCCGCCCTCGGCCTGCGCTTCGCCGTCGACGACCACGTGGCCATCGACCTGCTGCTGGGCGCCCACGAGGCCGGCCAGCGGGCGTCGATGCTGCCCGCCGTCACCGCCCGCAAGGACGCGAGCGCCATGCTCGAGGTCCTCGTGGACCTCATCGTCACCCCCGCCTGACCGCCCGCCGCCGGCCGGCTACAGGAAGGCGGGCAGCTCCGGCCCCTCGTCCAGCACGTGCTCGCCCAGGAACGCCAGCACCACCTGGTACCAGACCTTCGCGTGCTGCGGCGCCAGCACCCAGTGGTTCTCGTCCGGGAAGTACAGGAACCGGTGCACGGTGGTCCCGTCGTCGGCGGCGGGCAGCGCCGAGTCGGTGAGCAGCTCGCGCCACAGCCGCAGCCCCTCGCCGATCGGCACGCGGTAGTCCTTGTCGCCGTGCACGACGAGCATCGGGGTCCGGATGTCCGCGACGGACCGGTGCGGGCTGTTCGCCTCCGCCATCTCCGGCGTCATCTCGCGCAGCCAGTAGTAGGCGTGGTCGGTGGTGGGGCCGAACTGGTCCAGCGCCCACAGGCTGGCGTGGGTGACGATCGCGCGGAAGCGGTCGGTGTGCCCGGCCACCCAGTTCGCCATGTACCCGCCGAACGACCCGCCCATCGCGGCGGTGCGGCTCTCGTCCACCTCCGGCAGGGCCTCGACGGCGTCGGTGATCGCCATGAGGTCGGTGAACGGCGCCCCGCCCCAGGCGCCCCAGCCGCGCTGCACGAAGTCCTGCCCGTACCCGGTGGACAGCGCCGGGTCGGGCAGCAGGACGGCGTACCCGCGGGCCACCATCAGCCACGGGTTCCAGCGCCAGCTCCAGGCGCTCCACGTGCTCAACGGGCCGCCGTGGATCCACAGCAGCAGCGGCGCGGGCGCGTCCGCGGCAGCGCCCTCGGGCAGCGCGAGCCAGGCGCGCACCCGCGCGCCATCCGCCGTCGTCGTCTCAACCTCGGTGAGCGTGCCCGGCAGCGCGGGGGCGGGCACGGGCCCGCGCAGCGCGTCGGCGGCGACGGGGGTGCGCCCGCCGGCGGCGCCGGTCGCGAGGAAGGCGGCGAGATCGACCCGCACCGGCTCCGCCGGGGCCGCATAGCTGCTGCGCAGCGCGTACAGCGCCGAGCCGTCGGGAGCGACGCGGACGTCGCTGAACGACGCGTCGTCGCTCGTCACGCGCTCCACCGTGACCGGCTCCTGGCCGCCCGGGCCGCCCGCGCCGAACGTCAGCAGGAACACCGGGCCGCGGCCGTCCTCGTCGGCGGTCACGACCAGCCCCGAGCCGTCGGGCAGCCACGCGACGGACGTGGGCCAGCGGTCCCAGTCGTCGGCGAGGATCTCGGGTGCGGCGAGCTCGCCGTCCTGGTCGTCGAGCCGGACCAGGCCGAGCCGCACCTCGGGCGCCTGCTCCGGCGTCGTGATCGTCTCGGACCCGAACGCCACCCACCGCCCGTCCGGCGACACCGCCGGCGCGAAGGCGTCCGCGTCCGGGTCGTCCACCAGCGTCCGGCGCTCCCCCGACGCCGTGTCGACCGCGACCAGCGTGACCCGCCGCGCCGCGCCCGGGTCGGCCACGCCCCACGTCGTGACGAGCGTGGTGCCGTCGGCCGTCAGGTCGGCCTCGTGCTCGTCGAGCTGACGCCCCGGGCCGGTCAGCGGGCGCAGCTCGAGCCGGTCACCACCGCCGAGCGAGCCCGCGAACCGGCGTTCCTCGTCCGGGCCCAGGTCGTGGTCCCAGTGCCGCACCGGGTAGCCGGCGTGCAGGATCGCCGAGAGCTTGCGGTCCGTGCGGTCCTTGCGCAGCGCCGCGTCCTCGGCGAGACCCGCCGCGCCCGGCAGCACCGGCGCGGAGACCGACACGACGTCGGCCGCGCGGGCCGCGAGGACCCCGCCGACCCCGCCCGGAGCCGTCGCGACGACCCGCGCCTCGCCGCCGCCTACGGGCAGCAGCCACAGCGCCGCCTTCGGCTCGTCGTCGTCCTGCTCCGCGTCCGGGTCCGGCCGCGCCGACGTGAACAGCACGTCGCCCGACGCCGCGAACACCGCCGACGACTCGCCCTTGCGGCTGCGCGTCAGCCGCCTCGCCGGGGCGACGCCGGCGGGATCCACCTCCCAGACGGCGGTCGTCCAGCCGGTGCGCTTCGCGTCGAGCGTCTGGACGGTCGTGACGAGGCGTGTGCCGTCCGGGCTCAGCGCGAGCCCTCCCACCCGCGGGAGCTCCAGGTAGCGGTCGAGGTCGTCGAAGGGCGTGGGGGCGTCGTCGTCCTGGCTCACGCGCCCGGTCTACCACAGCCCGCGCCCCCCGGGCGGTCGGGCGGCGGCCACGGGGAACACCGGATGAACGTTCGCTGAACTTGTTCGCGGGGGCGCCTCCTGCGGTTGAGCGGGCGACGCCCGATCGGGCACGGTCTGGTCGTGAGACCGCCGTCGCCCCGCGCCGCCCACCTGCCGCCGCTGCCCGCCACCGCCGACCTGGTCGTCGTCGGGGCGGGGATCGTCGGGCTCGCGCACGCCCTGGAGGCGCACGCCCGCGGGCACTCGGTGCTGGTGGTGGAGCGCGACCCGCGGCCCGACGGCGCGTCCGCCCGGCGCAGCGGCCACGTCGCCGTCACCACGCAGGACGCCGCGACGCTGTCGTGCGCGCTGGCGTCGCGCGAGCGCTGGCTGAAGCTCGGCCGGGAGGCCGGCTTCTGGGTCAAGGACACCGGCGCCGTCGTCGTGGCGCGCTCCGAGGACGAGCTCGCGGTGCTGGACGACCTCGTGGCCGCCCGCGACGGCGACGCGCTGCTCCTCGACGCCGCGCAGGCAGGCCGGCGTGCCGGGCTGACGAGCGCGGGCGACGTCGTCGGCGGCGCGTTCCTCCCGCTCGACCTGCGGGTCGAGCCGCGAGACGCCCTCCGGGCGCTCGCCGCCGCGCTCGGCTCCCGGCCGCGCGCCGACGTCGCGTGGTCGACGACGGCGCTCACCTTCGAGGCAGGCACGGGGCGCACGCTGGTGCGCACGTCGCGCGGCGAGGTCGTGGCGCGCCGGGTGCTGGTCGCCGTCGGACCCGACCTGGACCGGTTCTTCCCCGACGAGGCGGCGCGCGCCGGGCTGCGGCCCGACGTGCGGCAGGTGCTCCGGGTGGCGACGCCGGGCCGCCGGCACGACGCCGCCGGCCCGGCCGTGCTGGGCGGCACGACCCTCCTGCGCGACGCCGCCACCGCGCACTCCCCCGCGCTGGCGGACGTGCGCGAGCGGCTGCGCACGAGCGCCCCGGAGCTGCTCGATGCCGGCGTCCACCTCGCGTTCACCCCGCACGGCGACACGCTGCTCCTCGGCGAGGCCCGTCGCACGGACGCCGACCGCCGCGACGGCGCCGGCCTCGACCGCGACCCCGAGCGGTCGGAGACCGCCGACTCGCTGCTGCTGCGCGAGGCCGAGGCCCTGCTCGGGCGGCCCGTCGAGGTGCGGCGACGCTGGTCGGTGCCCGACCTGGCGGTGCCCCGCCCGCGCCGCGGGCCGTTCGCCGGCACGCCGTTCGTCGTCACCGACCCCGCACCGGGCGTCACCACCGTGACCGTCGCGGACGGGCTGGGCACGACGACGGCGCTCGGCCTCGCGGCGAAGGTCGTCGACGGCCTGCTGTAGTCCTCAGCCGCCGAGCCCCGCGCGGATCGCGGCGAGCGCGCGCTCGAGCTCGGCGTCGTCCACCCCGCCGAACCCGACGACGACGCCGGTGTCCCCGGCGGTGCGGCACAGGTCGGACAGCAGGGGCAGGTCGAAGCCCGCCCGCCGCGCGGCGTCGCAGGCCGACAGCGCGGCGTCCTGCGGCAGCAGCCACGTCGAGTACATGCCGGCCGACGTCGCGGCCGGCGCGGCGTGCGGCGCCAGCACCGCGGCGACGCGGGCCGCCCGCTCGGCGTACACGCGGCGCGCGGTGCGCAGGACGGCGTCGAGCCAGCCGTCGCGCAGCAGCGTCAGCAGGGCCCGCTGCGTGGGCCACGCCGCGACGTCGTGCACGACGCCGCGCTGCCGCACCACGTCGTCGAGCATCGCCGGGGGCGGCACCAGCCACCCGATCCGCAGCCCGGGCGGCGCGGACTTCGACGCCGTGCCGAGGTAGGCGACCCGGTCCCGGCCGAGCGCCGCGAGCGCCGGCACCGGGGCCACGTCGTACCGCAGCTCGGAGTCGTAGTCGTCCTCGACCACCACGGCTCCCGTGGCCCGCGACGCGGCGAGCAGCGCGCGGCGGTCGTCGGCGGGCATCACCCGTCCCAGCGGGTGCTGGTGCGCCGGCGTCACGTACGCGGCGGCCAGCCCGCGCAGGGCGCCCTCGTCGTGGCGGGCCTCGGCGGGCAGGTCGACGACGGTGCGGCCCACGGCGTGCGCCGTCGCGACGGCGGCCCGGTAGCCCGGGTCCTCGATGCCCACGGGCCCCGCGGGCAGCACGCCGAGCAGGTCCCGGAACCCGGCCGTGGTCCCGGCGGTGACCACCACCTCGTCGGCGTCCACGACGAGGCCCCGGGTCCGGCCGAGGCGTTCCGCGAGCGCCGCCCGGAGGTCGGGCAGACCGCACGGGTCGTCGTACCCCCGCGGCGGCGCGGTCGCCGACACCTCCCGCCACGCCCGCCGCCACCCCGCGCGGTGGCGCGGGTCGATCCACGGCTCGCCCGTGCTCAGGCGCACGAGGCCGGTGGCCGGCCCGGCGGCCCGTCGCGGTCCGGTCGTGGGACGGGGCACGGCGTCGGCGGCGACGAAGGTGCCCGCGCCGCGGCGTGCGGTCAGCCACCCCTCGGCCATGAGCTGGTCGTACGCCTGCTCGGCCACCGAGCGGGCGACGCCGAGGTCCGCGGCGAGCGCACGGGTGCTGGGCAGCCGGTCGCCGCGCCGCAGGGTGCCGCGGGAGACCAGGTCGCGGACCTGGGCGGACAGCTGCGCGCCGAGCGGGTCGCGGCCGCCGCGGTCGAGGCGGACGGGCAGCGCGGACATCAGGACTCCTGACCGGGGCGGGCGACAGCGGCCCCCGAAAGTGGCCTAGCAATGCGGCCTGGCGAAAGTGGCCTGTCGAAACGTGCGAGGAATGGCTCGTGACGACGGGCCACCCAGGGTTCACGGTAGTGCCATGGACGCCCTCTCCCCCACCCCCAGGTCCACCGTCCGGCGCGGCCGGAACCGTGCCGTGGCCGACCGGGCCGCGCTGCACGCCCTGCTCGCCGACGGGCTCGTCGCCCACCTCGGCGTCGACGTCGGCGAGGGCGCGGACCGGCACCCGGTCGTGCTGCCCTGCGCCTACGCCGTCGACCTCGACGGCCCCGACGACGACGGCACCCTGTACGTGCACGGGTCGGTGGCGGCGCGCTGGCTGGCCGGGGCGACCGACGCGACCGTCTGCGTCACGGTCACCGAGCTCGACGGCCTCGTGCTGGCGCGGTCCGGCTTCCACCACTCGATGAACTACCGGTCGGCGGTGGTAATCGGCACCGCACGCCTCGTCACGGACGACGCCGAGCGCGCCCGCGCCCTGGACGCGATCGTCGACCACATGGCGCCGGGCCGGTCCGCGACGCTGCGCCCCGCGACCCGCAAGGAGCTCGCCGCGACGGCGGTGCTGGCCGTGCCCCTGCGCGAGGCGTCGATGAAGGCCCGTGCCGGCGCGCCCGTCGACGACCCGGCCGACGTCGCCGCCGGGGGGTGGGGCGGGCACGTGCCGGTGCGGCGCGTCGTGGGCGCCGCCGTCCCGGACCCCGACACCCGCGAGCCGGTCCCGGTGCACGTGGAGCTCTTGACGGACTCGCGCGAGGTGGTGCAGTCCTCCGCGAGGTAGTTCGCAAGCCCGCGAGGTAGCTCCGCGCTACCTCGCGGGGTCGTGGACTACCTCGGCGGGGTCGTGTCGTCGCGGTCCGCCATCTTGGCGAGCATCTCGTTGTACGCGGTGAGCTCGGCGTCGCCGTCGCGGTCGGCCTTGCGGTCGCGGCGGCGCGCCTCGCGCTCGTCGGACGTCGTCCACTGCACGGCGACGGCGATGGCGAGCGCGAGCGTCGGCAGCTCGCCGATGCCCCACGCGACGCCGCCGCCGCGCTGCTGGTCCTCGATGGCGGGCAGGCCCCACGGCCGGCCCATGTTGCCGAACCAGTCGGCGACGAGCAGCGAGGTGCCGGAGGTGAGCACGACGCCGAAGAAGGCGTGGAACGCCATCGTCGCGAAGAGCAGCAGCAGCCGCTGCGGGTAGGGCGGGCGCTTCGGGCCCGGGTCGACGCCCACCAGCGCGTTGGCGAACAGGTAGCCGACGAGCGTGAAGTGCACGATCATCCACACGTGCCCGGCGTGGTTGCGCAGCGCGAACTCGAACGCGGGCGTGTAGTAGAACGCGATCATGCCGCCGGCGAAGAGCACCGCGGCCACCACGGGCCGGGCGATGAACTGGCCGAACCGGGAGTGCACCAGGCCGAGCACCCACTCGCGCGGCCCGCGGCTGCCGTCCTTGCGGGCCGGGATGGCGCGCAGCAGCAGCGTGACCGGGGCGGCCAGCACGAGGAACAGCGGCACCAGCATCGCGAGGATCATGTGCTGCACCATGTGGCCGCTGAAGATCACGTGCCCGTACACGGCCGGGCCGCCGCTGGTCACCCAGAACATCACGACCATGCCCAGGCACCACGACACGGTGCGCCCCACGGGCCACTTGTCCCCCCGGCGCGCGAGCCGCAGCACCCAGCGCAGGTAGACGACCAGGCCCGCCACGCACGCGAACGCCAGCAGCGGGTCGAGGCTCCACTCGGTGAACCAGCGGGCCATGGTCGGCTCGGGCGGCAGCGCCTGGCCGGTGAGCTGGAAGGCGGGGGTGACGTCGACCGGCACCTCGTCCGGGACGGGCGGGGCGGTGGACCCGAGCGCCACGGCGACGCCGGAGACGGCACCGATGACGAGCAGCTCGACGGCGAGCAGCCGCCAGAAGAGACGGCGGACGGCGCCGGCGGACCCGGCCCGGCCGAGCCGGTCCACGACCCACATCCGGTGCGCGAACCCGAACCCGCCCAGCGCCACCATGAGCAGCGCCTTGACGAGCAGCAGCACGCCGTACGGGGTCAGCAGGTCGCCCCAGGACTCCATGCGGAGCCACGCGTTGAGGATGCCGGAGAGGCCCACCGCGGCGAAGCACCACCCCGCTACCGGGGAGAAGCGCGCGACGGCGGCCGCGGCGGTGCGACCCTCGTCGCGCCCCTCCTCCCGCGTGAGCACGGCCACGAGCAGCGCGCCCAGGCCGCCCACCCACACGGCGGCGCCGACCAGGTGCAGCAGCATCGCGCCGACGGCGAGCTCGTGGTTCGCGGCGCCGGACGCGTGGCCGGTCGTGGACTGCATGGCGAGGGCCGCGAGCGGCAGGACCGTCGTCCACAGCGCGCCGACGGGCCCGCGGACCGCCATCGCGAGCGCGGACGTGAGCGCGGCGACCACGATGATCGCGAGGTAGAGCCGGCCGAGGTCGAGGTCGGTGACGAACTGCGCGAGCCCCTGCCCGAACGCCGGCGAGGCCGGCGAGGTCCCGGAGATGTTCGCGTACCGCAGCACGAGCTGGAGGACGGCGGCCACGGCCCACACGGCGCTGGCGGCGCCGGCCGTCGTGAGCACCCGCGTCTGGGTGCGGCCTGGCGGCACCAGGCACGCTGCGACGAGGAGCGCGCCGATCGTCACGGAGACGCCCAGCTCCGTGAGCACGGTCGTCACGGGCAGGCCGTAGCGCACGATCGCGCCCGGGTCGGTGAAGCCGCTGAGGGCCTGGAACGCGCCCGAGTAGGCTCCGCCGCACAGCACGGCGAGGACGGCGGCGAGGACGGCGGCGGGCCCGGCGGCGACGAGCCACCAGGGCCGCGGCGGCACGCTCGGGGTACCGCCCGGCCGCTGCACGGCGGGGGCTGCGGAGGTCACCCGTCCAGCCTATGGGCGGCGGGCCGCGCCCCGGGACGCCCCCGGTGTGAGATCACCTGTCCCGGGCACCTTCTTCCCAATCCAACGATTATCGATTAGTGTCCCAGACGTCCCTCCACACCGGACGTCATCCACAGTCGTCAGCCCGAGCGCCCGGAGACGCGAAGCAGCGTTCCCGGCGGGCGGCAACCCGAGAGGATCAACGATGATCAAGCACCGCACCCTGGCGAGCGTGGGCACGCTCACGGTCGCCGCCCTCGCGCTCACCGGCTGCGCCGGCTCCGACGACGACGGCGGCTCCGGCGGCACCACCGAGGTGAGCATGCTCGTCAACGTCACGCCGAACCTCACCGAGGAGTACTGGAACGAGCTGGTCAAGCCGTTCGAGGACGCGAACCCCGACGTCGACGTCGTCATCCAGAACCCGGGCGCCGAGGGCGTGACCGCCGCGCTCCCCCGCCTCCTCACCGCGGGCGACGCACCCGACGTCGTGCAGTCGCTGCCCCCGACCACCGACCTCGCCCCCGAGCTGGTGGACCTGTCCCAGTACGACTGGGCGACGTCCGGCCCGCTCGCGGACCAGTACTCGATCGACGGCAAGTACTACATGGCCGGCATCGGCTTCCAGCTGCAGAGCCTGTGGTTCTACAACAAGACCGCGTTCGAGGAGGCCGGGATCGCCGAGGTCCCGACCACCGTCGACGAGCTCACCGCCGCGCTCGGCAAGCTCAAGGACGCGGGCTGGACCCCGATCCAGACCAGCGGCGACTGGGCGACCAGCCACTCGCTGCAGACGCTCGGCCTCCCGTCCGTCATCGGCCAGGACCCGGAGTGGTTCGCCCGGATGAGCGCGGGCGAGGCCACCTTCTCCGACACGTACGGCGACGCCGTCGCCACCTACGCCGACTGGGTGGCGAAGGGCTACGTCCCCAAGGACGCGCTGGGCATCAAGTACCCCGACGCCGAGCAGGCCTTCCTCTCCGGCAAGAGCGCGATCTACCCGATGGGCAGCTGGTTCGCCGGCACCGAGGCGAAGGCGGAGGAGAAGGCCGAGATCGGCGTCTTCCGCGCCCCCGCCGTCGACGGCGTCGCCAGCCCGGCCATGGGCGCGAACATCGCCAGCCCGTACTCGATCCTCAAGGCGAGCGAGAGCCAGGACGCGGCGGCGAAGCTCGTCGAGTTCCTCGTCACCGACCAGGACGCCGTCGCCAGCCAGCTCGAGGTCGACGGCAACTTCCGCGACGGCTACGAGTACGAGATGGACGACCTGGGCAAGGAGCTGCTGCAGATCGTGGCGGACACGCCCGCCGAGGCGTACACGCCGACCGGCCAGGGCTACGGCGAGCGCACGCTGCCCACCGGCTACTCGGACGAGATCAACGCGCAGACGCAGGCCCTGATCGGCGGCACCGCCCCCGACAAGGTCGACACCGCGATGGACGGCTGGTTCGCCTCGACGATCGGCTGACGCCGACCGCACCCCACCCGCCCGGGGGCGGGGGGCCCCCCCCCCCCCCCCCCCCCCCCCCCCGGCGGCGGGGGGCCCCCCCAAACCCCCCCCCCCCGCGCCCCGGCCCCCCCGCGCGGGGCCGCCCCCCCGCGGCCGGGGGGGGCGGCC
>NZ_JBHTVT010000003.1:79047-130895 GCF_042792795.1 Isoptericola sp. NPDC056605
GCTGCCCCTCTTGGGGGCCCCCCCCCCCTACAGGGCCGACCCCGCTTTGGCGGGTGGGTGCGCCCCGCCCATGGGGGCCCGCGCCCCGCCCCCCCCCCGCCGGGGCGGGGCGCCCCCCCCGCCCCCGGGCCCGCACCACCCATGGAAGGCCCTGCGATGGCAACCCTCACCGCGACGCGCACGGTCCCGCCCGTGCGTCGACGCCCCGCGGCGCGCGTGTGGCGCGACCGCCTGCCCGGCATCGTCATGGGCGGCCCCGCCGTCCTCGTCTTCCTGGCGATGTTCATCGTGCCGATGGTCCTGGCGTTCGTGCTGAGCCTGACCGACTGGAACGGCTACAGCCTGAACTTCACGTTCATCGGCTTCGAGAACTACGCGGAGGCCTTCCGCAACCCCCGCACCGTGGACGCGGCGGTCTTCACCGCGGTCGTCGCGTTCTGCGGCACGGTCCTGTGCAACGGCGTCGGGCTGTTCATCGCCGCGCTGATCGCCGGCAACGGCCGCGCGAACACGCTGCTGCGCACGATCTTCTTCTACCCGTACATCATCAGCGCGCTGATCATCGGGTTCCTGTGGTCGGCGATGCTCTCCCCCGAGGGCGCGGTGAACGGCCTGCTGGGGCACCTCGGCGTCGGGCCGGTGCCGTTCCTCACCGAGGTCGCGTTCGCGAAGGCGAGCGTGATCCTCACGATCGTGTGGTCGCACTTCGGCTTCAACATGATCCTGTTCCTCGCGGGCATCAAGTCCGTGCCCACCGAGTACTACGAGGCCGCCACCGTGGACGGCGCCTCCAAGTGGCAGCAGTTCCGCAACGTGACGCTGCCGCTCATCGCCCCCGTGTTCACCGTGAACCTCGTGCTCACGCTGGTGGGGCTGCTCAAGGTCTACGACATCGTGCTGGCGCTGACCGACGGCGGCCCCGCCGGGTCCACCCAGACGATCGTGTACCAGATCCTGCGGGACTCGTTCGCGAACTCGGAGCTCGGCTTCGGCGCGGCGCAGTCCGTGGTCCTGCTGCTCGTCACCGCCGTGCTGGGCCTCGCGGTCACGTTCGCCCGGCGCGGCGCGGAGAAGAAGGTGGCCGACTGATGGCGACGACGACGCACCCGACGACCCCCGTGAGCCCGCCGTCGGCCCCGGCGCCGAGCGCGCCGCGCCCGACGTCGCGGTCCCGACGCCGGCCCGCCCCGGGCGCGGGCACGATCCTCAAGTGGGTGGTGCTGGGCCTCGGCGCGCTGGTGATGCTCGTGCCGCTGTACATCATGGTGATCAACGCCTTCAAGCCGCAGGACGCGATCATCGCCTCGCCGCTGGCGATCACCCCGGACACGTTCAGCCTGGAGTACCTGCAGGCCGCGCTCACCAGCGAGAAGTTCAACGTGGTGAAGGCCTACGGCATCACGCTGCTGTTCGTGGCGCTGGTGAACCTGTGCGGCATCGCGCTCGCCGCGCCCGTCGCGTACGTCATCGCGCGCGGCCGGTCGAAGTGGCACCTGGGCCTGCTGCTGCTCTTCGTGTCCGGCCTGTTCATCCCGGGCCAGGTGACGCTGATCCCCGTCGTCTTCGTGCTGCGGGTGCTCGGGCTCATCAACACGATCCCGGGCTTCATCCTGTTCGAGACGGCGGCGACGCTGCCCGTGACGATCTTCCTGTTCGCCGCCTACCTGCGCACCGTGCCGCGCGACATCGACGAGGCGGCCGCGCTGGACGGGGCTGGCAAGATCCGGGCGTTCTGGTCGTGCATCTTCCCGATCATGAAGCCGGTCGTCGCGACGATCGTCGTGCTGAACTCCATCAGCGTCTGGAACGACTTCGTCAGCCCGCAGATCATCCTGGGCCCGAGCTCCGGCATCTACACCGTGACGACGGGCGTGTACGCGGCGGTGGGCGAGTTCTCCACCGACTACACGACCGTCTTCCCGACCCTGCTGCTGGCGGTGAGCCCGGCGATCCTGTTCTTCGTCCTCATGCAGCGGCACATCATCGGCGGCCTGGTCGCCGGCGCGACGAAGGGCTGAGGCCGACATGAGCGAGACGACCGACCCCCGCGTCCCCACGACGCCGCTGCACGAGGTCCCCGCCTGGGCCGTGCTCGAGCGCCGCCTGTTCGACGCGACGGAGGAGGCCTGGCGCCTGTTCTCCGCGCGGTACACCGGGCCCGACGGCCGCATCCTGCACGCGGGCGGCTTCGAGCACCGCGACGGCGTGGACGACCTGTACGAGCCGTTCTTCAACTGGCCCGCGTTCTACGCCCTGGGCGGCAGCGACGAGGTGCTCGCCGCCGCGAAGCACCACTTCGAGGGCGTGACGGCGCAGCTCACCGAGGGCGGCATGCTCACCGGCGAGTACGAGAACGGGTACGACTGGTTCCACCAGGGCGAGTCGCTGCTGTTCTTCTACGGCCTGTGCGCCGCCGACCCGGGCGACGACCGCTTCGCCGAGCGCGCCCGCCGGTTCGCCGCCCTGTACACGGACCCGGCGCACGGCAACTACGACCCGGCCCGCAACATCGTCACCGCGCCGCACAACGGCGCGCGGGGCCCGCTGCCCGGGCTGGGCACCGAGTGGCTCACGTACCCGGCGTCGCTGGACTACATGGAGGCGTACGGCCTGCCGCTGCACGGGCTGCCGGAGATCACGCGGTGGTCCGACCTGGAGGACCCGGCGCACGCCCGGCTCATGGGCGACGAGCTCCAGCGCCGGGCGGCGGGTGACACCGCGGTCAACCTCGCCGCGACGTCCCTCGTGGTCAACCGCTGGCTGTACGACGGCGACGCCGCGTCCGCCGCGTGGGTGGCGCGGTACGTCGACGGCTGGCGCGAGCGCGCCGCCGCGGCGGGCGGCCTCATGCCGGACAACGTCGCGCCCGACGGCGTCGTCGGCGGCCTGCACGACGGCGCCTGGTACGGCGGCCACTACGGCTGGACCTGGCCGCACGGCCTGCACTCGGTCGGCATGAGCACGCTGATCGGCGCGATCAACGCGTCGTTCGTCTCGGGGGCCTCCGGGGCACGCGACGACGGGCCGCTCGACCTCGTGCGCACCATGCTCGACACGGCGCTGGACCACGCGATCACCGCGCCCGTCACCGAGACCCCGTTCAGCCTGCGCGGCAGCTGGCTGGAGCGGCTGGGCCCGCACGCCGCCGAGCCGGCCACGCTCGTGCCGTACCGGTTCGGCGCCGACGGCTGGTTCGACTTCGGCCCGCTCCAGCTCGACCTGCCCACCTGGCTGTGGTGGTGGACGCGCGACGACGCCGACCGCAAGCGCCTGGACCGGGTGCTCGACGGCATCCCCGGCTCCGACGAGGTCCGACCGTTCCGCGACAAGGTGGAGGCCGGGCACGAGGGGCCGTGGCTCGCGTTCCTCGACGGTTCGCTGCCGGACTATCCGGAGCGCGCGCTGTCGATGGCACTGGGCCAGCTCGCCCGCCGCGTCGCCGTGATGGACGCCGAGCCCGTGGACCCCGAGACCGTGCACCTGCACTTCTGGCAGCGCGCCAACCCGGTCGTCACGGAGGTGCTCGGGCAGCTGATCACCGGCACCCCGCAGACGCTGTACAACGGCGGGCTGCCGTTCGCCGCCGTGGCCTACACCGACGCCGACCGCGGCCGCCCCGGCCTGCCGCCGGACGTCGCGGCGCTCGTCTCCGGCCTCGACCGCGACGCGGACGGCACGGGCCGCGTCGAGCTCAGCCTCGTCAACCTGTCCCCCACGCACGCCCGGCGCGTGCGCGTGCGGCCGTCGCGGTTCGGCGAGGAGCGCCTGACGGGCGTCGTCACGCGCGGCGAGGACGGCGGCGTCTGGCCCGGCCCGTCCACGGCGTCGGCCGGCCGCGCCGGCATGCGGACCGCCGCGACCCTCCCGCTGGACGCGCCCGACCTGCTCGTCGAGCTGCCGCCGTCGCACCGCGCCGACGTCGTGCTGCTCACCGCACCCGCCGGCAGCGCGCCGCGTCACCAGCAGCCGCGCCACCAGCACCGCCTGCACCACGAAGGAGCCCGACCATGACCGAAGCCCTCGCGCCCGTCGACACCGTGCCCACCGACCCCGGCGCCGGCCTCGTGCGGCCCGAGATCACGCTGCCCGTGCGCGGCGGGTCCTACGAGCGCGCGGACGTCGAGACGCTGGAGCGGCTCGGCCAGGTCTCGTCCGCGACGGCCTGCGCGAAGCTGCACGGCCTCGGCATCCGGCACTCGTTCGTCGAGGGCCCGCGCCCGCTCAGGCCCGGGTACCGCGTCGTGGGCTCCGCGCTCACGCTGCAGTTCATGCCGCAGCGCGAGGACCTGGCCGCCGGCGACGAGCAGGAGTACGTGGAGCGGCACACGGCCCTGTGGCACGTGCTCGAGGCCGTGCAGCCCGGCGACGTGCTCGTGATCCAGGCGTACGGCAGCCGGTTCTCGGGCTGTGTGGGCGACATCCTCGCGCGCTACTTCCAGCGCAAGGGCGGCGCCGGCATGGTCGTCGACGGCCGCATCCGCGACTCGGGCAAGATCGCCGACCTCTGCCTGCCCGTGTGGTCGACCGGCGTCACGCCGCACTACGCCTCGCAGTCGGAGCTGTTCCCCTGGGCCTACGACGTGCCCGTCGCCGTCGGCGGCGTGCTGTGCATGCCGGGCGACCTCGTCGTCGCGGACGACGACGGCCCCGTCATCGTCCCGCGCGCGATGGCGGACCAGGTGGTCGAGTCCGCGCAGGACCACGAGGAGTGGGAGGTCTTCAGCCGGCGTCGCCTCGACGAGGGCGCCCGCCTGAGCGACTACTACCCCCTGACCCCCGACACCCGAGGGGAGTTCGAGGCATGGCGTTCCGCGCAGGGCTCCGCCCGCTGACCTCGACGGGTGCGGCCGACGCCGCCGGGGACGTCGCGGCGACGCTCGCCGCGTCGTCCTTCGGCCTCGGCTGCGCGCCGATCGGCAACCTCTTCACGCCGGTCGCCGAGGCCGACGCCGAGGCGACCGTCGGCCGCGCGCTCGAGCGCGGCCTCCGCTTCTTCGACACGGCGCCGCACTACGGCGAGGGCGTCAGCGAGCTGCGGCTCGGGCACGCCCTGGCCGGCGTCGACCGGGACTCCGTCGTCATCGCCACCAAGGTGGGTCGCGTGATCGTCGACGCCGACGGCGCGCCCGTCCCGTCGGGCGGCACCGGCGGCCCGGGCGGCACGACGGTCGGCGACCTCGGCCGCGACGGCGTGCTGCGGTCGCTGGAGGGCAGCCTCGCGCGGCTCGGCACCGACCGCGTCGACCTGCTGTACCTGCACGACCCGGCCGACGTGGACGAGGCGCTGCGTGGTGCCCTGCCCGCGATGCTCGACCTGCGCGACCAGGGCGTCGTGCGGGCCGTGGGGGTCGGGATGGGGCGGAACGCGCCCGTGGCGCGGCTGGTCCGCGAGGCCGCCGGCGCGCTGGACGTCGTCATGCCCGCCGGGCGGGTGACCCTGCTCGACCGCACCGCCCTGGACGACCTGCTCCCGGCCGCCCGCGAGCGCGGGGTCGGCGTCGTCGCGGCGGGGGTCTACAACTCCGGGGTGCTCGCCGACCCGGTGGCGGCGCCGTTCTTCGACTACCACCCGGCGTCGCCGGAGCAGGTGGACCAGGCGCTGCGGATGGCCGCCGCGTGCCACCGCGAGGGGGTCGACCTGCCCACCGCCGCCGTCCGCTGGCCGCTGCTCGTCCCCGGCGTCGAGGCCGTCGTCGTGGGCGCGCGCACCCCCGCGGAGGTGGACGTCTTCGCCGACGCCGCCGACGCCGTCGTCCCCGACCGCCTGTGGACGGAGCTCGACGCGATCGCGAGCTCTGCCGAACAGGCGGTTGACACCGTTATCGGGTCGCATGGCACCGCATAACGGTGTCAACCGCCTGTTCGGCGAGAGCGTGAACGGGGTCGTGGACGCGCACGTGCACCTGTGGGACACGGCCGCGTCGCGGATCTCGTGGTTCCGGGACGACCTGGATCTGCCCGCCGGCGTCGGCCCGGAGGACCTGGCCCGCGCCGTCGCGACGTCGCCGGTACCCGTCCGGGCCGCCGTCGCCGTGCAGGCCGCGGACACCGAGGGCGAGGCACGCTGGCTCGCGCGGCAGTCGGCGGGGCACGGGCCGCTGCCCGGCCCGGTCGTGCTGCAGTACGACGCCCGCCCCGACGACCCCGGCGCTTGGGCCGGCATGGCGCAGCCGCTGCTCGACGACGGCGTCCCCGTCGCAGGGATCCGGCTCGCCGTCCCGGGCGGCGCGGCGGACCTGTCCGACGTCGCCGGGATGGACGCGCTGTGCGAAGGCCTCGCGGCGTCGGGCCGCGTGCTCGAGACGCTGGTGCGCCCGGACCAGCTCCCGGCCGTCGCCGCGCTGGCCGGGCGGCACCCGCACCTCGACCTCGTCGTCTGCCACCTCGGCCTCGGTACGGGCGACCCCGACGCGTCGTGGCGCGACGCCCTCGCCGCCGTCGCCGTCCGCCCCCGCGCGCACGCCAAGCTGTCTGGCGTCCACACCACGGCTCCCGACGACGCCGGGCGCACGACCGCCGCCGCCCGGGTCGCCGTCGACCTGCTCGGCCCCGGGCGGCTGCTGTTCGGCAGCGACTGGCCGATGTCCGCACGGGTCGCCCCGTACGCGCAGATCGTCGAGCGCACCGCCGCCGCCCTCCCCCCGCTCGACGACGCCGCGGCGACGGCGGTCTGGTCCGGGACGGCGGCGCGCCTCTACGGCGTCGCCGCGGGGTGAGCGACGCCTACGCGAACCGCGCCAGCGCCTCCGCGGTCACCGGGGCGAAGCAGTTCACCAGCGTCCCGTCCGGGTCCCGCACCAGCAGCGACCGGTTGCCCCACGGCATGGTGGTCGGCGGGGTGACGACCTCGACCGTGTCGTCGAGCCCGGCGTGCACCGCGTCCACGTCCTCGACGCGGAACTCCACGATGGCGGTGCGGTTGCTGGCGGGTGCCGCCGAGCCCGGCCCGAACAGGCGAACGGTGGCGGTGCTGCCGATGGCGAGGGTGCCGTGCGGGGTGCGCAGCTCGGCGAACTCCGGCGACGGGCGGTCAGCGACGACGCCGGTGAGCCGCTCGTAGAAGGCGGTCAGCCGCTCGACGTCGTCGGTGATGAGGCGGACGGAGACGAGGCTGGTGGCGAGGCTGCTGGCGTGGGTCATGGTGGTGGTCCTCCCGGTCGGGGTGCGGTCAGCGCCGCAGGCTCCCCGCGGCTCCGACCAGCCTGCGCCGGCTCCGCGACACCCCGACGTCGGTGTTTTCGGGGCGCCTCCCCTCGGCACCGTCAGCCCAGGAGCGTGAGCGTCCGCAGGTCCCCGTCCGGCACCTGGATGTCCTCGGGCCGGACGACGCGCCGGGGCGCGCGCTCGGCGGTGGCCGTGACGCGGTCGACCCGGTCGAGGCGGAAGGCCCGGATCCCGTCGCGCAGCCGGCACCACGCCAGCAGGTACCACCCGGTGGACGACCCGACGAACCCGAGCGGCTCGACGTCGCGCGTGGTCGCGGCGTCCTCCCGGTCCGTGTACCGCAACCGCAGGACCCGACGCGCGGAGATCGCGTCCGCGAGGACGCCGGGGATCGCGGGTCCGTCGGCCGGCGTGCCGAGCAGGTGCACGCGGGATGCGAGGTCGTGCGCGGCGGCCGCGTCGTCGTCGCGCATGGCCGCGAGGATCTTGCGCAGCGCGGTCGACCCGCCGGCGGCGAACGGCGTCCCGGCCAGGCCACCGAGGGCGACCGCGACGGCCACCGCCTCGTCGGGGCTGAAGTTCACCGGCGGTAGCGTCCGGGAGCGGTCGAGGCAGTAGCCGCCGGTCCTCCCCGGCTCGGCCCAGACGGGCACCCCGGCCTGCTGCAGCGCGGTGATGTCCCGCTCCACGGTGCGCCGGCTCACCTCGAACCGGGCCGCCAACCACGACGCGCTCCGCGGGCGGGGAGCGACCGCCCGCAGCTCCTCGACGATCGCGTACAGCCGGTCGGTCCGGTTCACGCGACGACCCTACGCGCGCGCCGCCCGCCGCCTCGCCCGCCGTCGACGCCGTGGGAGGATCGCGACGGTGCCGGCGCCGCGCCGGCCGTGACGCACGGGAGGAACGATGTTCGCGAGGTCGCTGGGCGACGACGGCGCGGAGCTGCGTCCGCTGGAGCCGTGGCACGCGGAGGAGCTGCTGGCGACGATCGACCGCGGCCGCGAGTTCGTCGGTCGGTTCGTCGGCCTGGCGGACCGCATCACGGACCTCGCCTCGAGCCGGTCGTTCCTCGAGTCGTACGCGCAGAAGGCGGCCACCGACACCGGGCGCCTCTACGGCATCTGGCTGGACGGCACCCTGGTGGGCGGCGTCCTGTTCCGCACGATGGACGTGGCGCAGGGCACGGCCGAGGCCGGGTGCTGGCTGGAGCCGGCGGCCGCGGGCCGGGGCCTCGTGACGCGGGCGTCGCGCGTCATCATCGACTGGGCGGTCCGCGAGCGCGGCATCCACCGGGTGGAGTGGTGGGCGGCGTCGGGCAACGCGCCGAGCATCGCCGTCGCCCGCCGGCTGGGGATGCGCCGCGACGGCGTGCTGCGCGAGCACCACGAGCACCGGGGCGTGCGGCAGGACATCGAGGTCTGGTCGGTGCTCGCGCCGGAGTGGGAGGCACAGGCATGAGCGGCGGCCCGCACGACGACGTCGAGCTGATCGGCGGGGTCGAGAAGCGCGAGATCGTGCTCGTGGAGCCGGACCCGGCCTGGCCGGCGCGGTTCGAGCGGGAGCGCGCCCGCATCCTCGGCGCCCTGGGCCCGGTCGCGGTGCGGGTGGACCACGTGGGGTCGACGTCGGTGCCCGGGCTCGCTGCCAAGCCGATCGTCGACATCGACGTCAGCGTGCCCGACGTCGAGGACGAGGGCGCCTACCTGCCCGCGCTGCTCGCGGCCGGCTACGAGCTGCGCGTGCGGGAGCCCGGCCACCGCCTGGTCCGCACGCCCGAGCGCGACGTGCACGTCCACGTGTGCGCCGCCGGCAGCGACTGGGAGCGGAACCACCTGCTGTTCCGCGACCGGCTCCGGCACGACGCCGACGACCACGCCGCCTACGCCGCGCTCAAGCGCGAGCTCGCGGCCCGCGACTGGCCGAGCATGAACGACTACGCCGACGCCAAGGGCGGGCTGATCGCCGAGATCACCGCCCGGGCGGAGGCGTGGGCCGCCGCCACGGGCTGGACGACCTAGCCCTCAGCCGTCCGCGCCGTCGCGCCGTCGTCGCCCGCGCCGGTCTCCTGGTCCAGCAGCGTGCCCGCCGCGTGCGCCTCGAAGAGCGTGGACGCGGCCTCGGCGTCGCCGTCGTCGAGGACGTCGAGCAGGCTGCGGTGCCAGTCGGCCACCTGGTGCCAGTCGCCCGTGAACTCGGGGTCGCCGAGCAGGTGCATCGACCGCAGGCTGGGCTCGATGATGTCCCACATGCGCGGCAGGTAGGTGTTGCCGCTGGCCTCGATGACGGCGCGGTGGAAGCCGAAGTCGAGCTCGCGGAACGCGGGCAGGTCGGCGGCGTCGACGGCGCCGTGCATCTCGTCGATGACCTTCTCCAGGCTGGAGCGGGTCTCGGCCGCGAGCTGCCCGCACGCGAGCCGGCCGGCGAGCGCCTCGAGGGCGACGCGCGCCTGCTTGGCCTGCTGCGCCTCCTCGTCGGAGTACTGCGCCACGAAGTTGCCCTGGTGGCGCACGTGCGTCACCAGGCCCTCGTGGGCGAGGCGCTTGAGCGCGTCGCGCACGGGCGCCTGGCTGACCTGGAGGCGGCGGGCGAGCTGCGACTCGACGAGCTGCTCCCCCGGTTCGAGCTGGGACGTCTTGATCATCGACTTCACGAGGTCGTAGATCTGGTCCGACAGCAGCCCGCGCTCCAGGCCGCTGATCGAGCTGAGCGCGTCCGTCATCCCTGCAGCCTCACGTCGTTCCTCGGGTCGTTATCGACAATCGTTTGTGCGTCGTCAGCGTACGCCGCCAGCCACGCGTCCGCGATCATCCGGGACGCTGGCGGCGTCGGGTGCACGCCGTCCGGGGCGAGGGCCGCGGCACCGGCGTCCCGGGCGGCGCGGGTCAGCAGGGAGTGCAGCGGCACCAGCGCGGCCCCGGTCTCGGCGGCCAGGCGCGCGACGACGTCCCGCTTGCCGTCGAGGTCCTCGAACCAGCCCTCCTGCTCGTCGCGCACGGGGAGCAGGAACGGCTCGACCAGCACGAGCCGCGGGCTGCCCGGCACGCGCGCGAGCAGCCGCCGGTAGGTGGCCTCGAACGCCTCGGCGCTCGTCGCGTCGTCGGAGTCGAAGCGGCGCCAGGTGTCGTTGACCCCCACGTACACGGTGAGGACGTCGGGCGCCGTCGGCGCGACGTCGCGCTCCCACCGCTCCTCGAGGTCGGCGGCGCGGTTGCCGCCGATGCCGAGGTTGAGCACGACGGCGTCGGGCAGGTCCGCCGCGACGAGGGAGACGTAGCCGTCGCCGAGCGACGCCTCGTCCGCGCGGTCGCGGCCCGCATCGGTGATGGAGTCCCCGACGAACACGAGGCGTCCGGGGGCTGCACTGCTGGTCATGAGCTCTCCTTCGAGTGGCGGACGGGTCCGACCGTAGCGGGTCGGGGCCACCGTCGCCGCATTGTCAGCGATTATCGATTAATGTAACCTGCCGGTGCTTGACGATCCGGGCGCGCCGCACCCGCGTCGCCCCGAGAACCCCGTGACCACACGAGAGGTCGGAGCACTCGCAATGAAGCGACCACTGTCAGCTCTGCTGCTGACGTCCCTGCTCGTCGCAGGGACGCAGACGGCAGCACATGCCGAACCGCCCCCGCAGTCCGCCCCGCAGGCCAAGGCCGGCACCGTCCTCTACGTCTCCCCCGACGGCCGGGACGGCGCGAAGGGCACGCAGAAGCGCCCCCTCGCCACGCTCGAGGGTGCCCGTGACGCGATCCGCGAGCTGCCGAAGGGACAGCGCAAGAAGGGCGTCACCGTGTACCTCCGCGAGGGCACGTACGAGCGCTCGGAGTCCTTCCTCCTCGGTGAGGAGGATTCCGGGACCGCGGACGCCCCCATCACCTACCGCTCCTACCCCGGCGAGCGCGCCACGATCTCGGGCGGCAAGGAGCTGCCCTACGACGGCTTCTCCCCCGTGACCGACGAGGCCGTGCTCGACCGGATCATCGAGACGTCCGCGCACGACGACGTCCTGCAGATCGACCTGCGCGACCTCGGCATCGACGACTACGGCCAGCTCAGCCGGCACGGCTACTGGAAGGCCAACGACGTCTCGACGACGCCGCCCATGGAGCTGTACGTGGACGGCGAGGACATGACCCTCGCCCGCTGGCCCAACGCCGGCGCGGCGAAGGACACCGTCCAGATGAACAAGATCGTCGACCCCGGCCCCACCAAGGACGACGCCGACCTGCAGGAGCGCGGCGGCACGTTCAGCTACTCCTACGACCGCCCGCAGTACTGGGGCGAGGCGGAGGACGTCTGGATGGACGGCATCTTCGGCCAGAGCTGGGAGTGGTCGTACAACAAGGTCGAGTCGATCGACACGGACGCCCGGACCATCACGCTGCGGTACGGCGAGATGTCGGGGCTCATGAAGACCTGGTACCCGGACTTCCACTTCGCGCAGAACCTGCTCGAGGAGCTCGACGCGCCGGGCGAGTACTACATCGACCGCGAGACCGGGATGCTCTACCTGGTGCCGAACGCGTCGTTCCTGGCCGAGCGCGGGGCGCCCGTCGTCACGACGCTGGACGAGCCGATGATCCGGACCGACGGGGCGTCGTACGTGACGTTCGACGACCTGGTGCTCGAGTACGGGCGGGCGCTGGGCGTCGTCGTCCTCGGCGGCAGCCACGTGACGGTCTCGAACAGCGACGTGCAGAACTTCGCCGACGGCGGCGTCTCCATCAACTCGCCGGGGCGGTACACGTACGACGGCATCCCGGTGAACCGGGGCGGTCGTGACCACGCCGTCGTCTCCAGCGACATCCGCCACGTGGGCGGGGTCGGCGTCGTGCTGACCGGCGGGGACAAGACGACCCTGGAGCCCGGCCGCAACCGCGTCGAGGACTCGCACATCCACGACTTCGCCTACTACCACAAGGCGTACAACCCGGGCGTCATGTTCGACGGCGTCGGGAACGTCGCACGCGGCAACGAGATCAACGACGCGCCGCACCCGGGCGTCATCGTGCACGGCAACGACCACCTGTTCGAGCAGAACGAGGTGTACGACGTCTGCAAGACGTTCCAGGACCTCGGCGCGATCTACATGAACTCGGGCGAGACGCCGCAGCAGCGCGGGCACGTGTTCCGGCAGAACTACTTCCACGACGTCGGCCTCACCAAGCACGGCGTCGAGGGCATCTACGCCGACAACTTCACGTGGGACCTGGAGATCAGCCAGAACGTCTTCGTGGACATGGGCAACGACGCGATCAAGTCCGGCTCGGCCGACCACATCGACGCCACGAACAACGTGTTCGTCGACACCACCGTGCCGTACGACAACTACACGCAGTGGATGGGCGACGGCGAGGGCAACACCGTCGACCGCGTCTACATGCCGAAGTGGGAGAAGGTGTTCGCCGACAACAAGGACTTCGTCGGCACGCCGTACCTGGAGAAGTACCCCGAGCTGGGCCACTTCTTCGAGGACAACCACTACTTCCCGAACAACTCCACGTTCGCGAAGAACGTCGTGTGGAACCCGGACCGCGCGCGCAACCCCGACGTCAACGCCGAAGGCGCGCTCGACACGAAGAACCTCCTCAACTACGGGACCGGCGACGACGCCAACTGGGTGACGGACGCCGACCCGGGGTTCGTCGACGCGGCGAACGGCGACTTCACGCTGCGCGAGGACGCCGCCGTCTTCGACCAGATCCCCGGGTTCGAGGCGATCCCGTTCGGTGAGATCGGCACGGACGGTCACGTCGGCCAGTCGCAGACGCCGGACACCGTGGCCCTGGAGTCGCTGGTGCTGCCGGCGGACCAGCTGGCCGTGACGCTCGGCGACGAGGTGTCGGTGGCCGCCCAGGCGGTGCCATGGAACGCCACCCGGCAGGCCGTCACGTACACCTCGAGCGACCCCGAGGTCGCGACCGTCAGCGCCGCGGGGATCCTCACCGCCGTCGCGCCCGGCGAGGTGACCGTGACCGCGGAGGCGAAGGCCGACGCGGGCGTCCGCGACGAGATGACCGTGACCGTGGCGGCCGGCGACGGCGTGCTCCACTCGACGGACTTCGAGACGGGCGGCAACGGCTGGGCCACCGACCCGAACCGCGCGATCGTCGACGACGGCACGGGCGACCACGTCTACCGGATCAAGAACGGCGCCAACTCCCAGCTCGACCGCTCCTTCTCGGAGTACGCGCTCGACTTCACCGTGACGACGCCCGCCGAGGTGCCCGAGGGCGGGCAGATGCTCGTCTACGACCGCACCGGCAGCACGCCGGGCGGGTACGTCCGCTACCGCCACGCGGCGGCCGGCTCGACGTGGACGATCTTCGACTCCGCGTGGGGCACCGTGAAGGAGGTGACGCTCCCCGCGGGCGAGGGGCTGAAGGCGTCCACGCAGTACGACGTGCGCGTCGTGGTGACGGCGGGCGGCGTGCGCGTGCTGCTCGACGGCGACGAGGTCGTCGCGGGGGCCAACCCGGCGCCCGCCGGCGCCGGCAAGGTCGGCTTCTACGTGCAGGGCTTCACGTCGCTCGACTTCGACGACGTGCGGTTCTCGCTCGTGGGCGTCGACCCGGACGGCCTGACCCTGGCGCCGTCCGAGGCGACGATCGAGCCGGGCGAGACCCACCCGATCGCGCCGTCGTTCACCCCCGCGGACGCCACGCGCACCGGCCTGGGGTGGACGTCGAGCGACGAGTCCGTCGCGACCGTCGACGCGAAGGGCGTGGTCCGCGGCGTCGCCGCCGGCACGGCCACGATCACGGCGACGTCCACCGTGGTGCCCGGCCTCGCGGCGTCGTCCACCGTGACGGTGCGGGCGGCGGAGCACCCGGTGACGTCGCTCGGCGCCGAGATCCTCGACCCCGCCGCCTGGGCGCCGGGCGAGGGGGTCACGGTGGCCGACGGCGCGGCCCACCTGGCGCCGCGCGGCGCGTGGAGCTTCAAGCCGAAGCAGTTCGGCGACGAGCTGCTCCGGTTCGACACGTCCGTCGGCGCCTTCAACGGCGGCTGGTTCGGGTTCTCCGTGCGGTCCAAGACCGCCGGCGACCCCGTGTGGACGAACAGCAGCTCGGGCTACCTCGTGGTCATCAAGGAGGACGTCATCGAGATGCAGAAGTGGAGCCCCGCCGTCTTCATGGTCGACACGTTCCCCAACACGGTGATCGAGCCGGGCTCCACCCACGAGGTGACGTTCGGCGCCGTCGACGTGGAGGGTGGCACCCGCGTGGTGCTGCGCGTGGACGGCGAGCCCGTGTGGAGCTATCTCGACGACGCGGCCGACAACCCGCTGGCCACCGACGGGTACTTCACCGTCTACCGGCAGGGCCCCGCGGGCGAGATGAGCATCTCCCCCACGAGCTGACCTGGAAGCATTCGAGCACGGGATCCGTCCCGCCATCCACGTGGATGGCGGGACGGATCCCGTGCTCGATGGGTTCAGCCGCGCCAGACGGACGACGGCGTGAGGGGGACCAGCGGCGGCACGGCCGGCGCGGTGGTCATCTGCACGCGGGCGCCGGACCCGGCGGAGTCGAGCAGTCCCGTCATGACCTCCATGACGTGCAGCCCGACGTCGCCGCCGGCGCGCGGCGCACCCGACGCGTCGTCCAGCCCGGCCGCCCCGACCATCTCCAGCAGGCCGATCCCGCGGCCGGCGCCCACGAAGCCGGCGCTCGGGGGCAGCACCTCCCACTCCGTGCCGCCGAGCGACCGCAGCTCGACGTCGCCGTCGAACCGGTTGGGGTCGGGCACCACGAGCGAGCCGGCGGTGCCGTGCACCTCGATCGGCCGCGCGTGCGAGCCGACGGCGTCGAAGCTCACCGTCACGGTCGACAGCGCGCCGCTCGCGTGGCCGAGCACGCCGGTGACGTGCGTCGCCACCTCGACCGGCACGCGCTCCCCCGCCCGCGGGCCGGAGCCGATGGTGCGCTCGTCCCGGGACCGCGAGGCCGCGCCCTGCACCCACGCGACCGGTCCCAGGATCTGCACCAGGCTCGTGAGGTAGTACGGGCCCATGTCGAGCAGCGGCCCGCCGCCCGGTGCGTAGTAGAAGTCCGGGTTCGGGTGCCAGAGCTCGTGCCCCGGGGACACCCATGTGGCGACGGCGGCCGTCGGCGCGCCGATCCGGCCGTCCGCGACGGCGGCTCGGGCGGTCTGCACGCCGGTGCCGAGCACGGTGTCCGGGGCGCAGCCCACGCGGGTGCCCGCGGCCGACGCCGCGGCCATCACCTCGCGCGACGCCGCCAGGTCCACCGCGAGCGGCTTCTCGCCGTAGCGGTCGACGCCGGCCGCCGCGCACGCCTTCGCGACGTGCGCGTGCACGCCGGGCGTCGTGAGGTCCAGGACGACCGACACGTCGGGGTCCGCGACCAGCGCGTCCAGGTCCGCGGCCACCCGCGCCCCGGGCAGCTCCGCCGCGACGGCCTCCGCCCGCGACCGGTCCAGGTCCGTCACCGCCGCGACCCGCGCGCGCGGGTGCCCGGCCAGCGTGTCCAGGTACTGGCGCGAGATGACGCCCAGCCCGACGATGCCGATCCCTACCGGCTCGCCCACAGCAGTCCCCTCTCGACGATGGTGCGGACGCTCGGGTTCTCGAGCACGTCCACGGAATGGCCCGGCGTCGCGACGAACACGCGCCCCGCGCCCCACTGCCGCGTCCAGACCGCCGGCGAGGTCACCGGGCGGTGCCACGGGTGCCAGTCGGGCGCCGGGTGCGTGGTGGTGGCGAGGACGTCGATGAGGTCGTCGTGCAGCACCCAGTACTGCTCGGTCTCCAGCTCGACGTCGTCCAGCCCCGCGGTGATCGGGTGCTCGCGGCCCAGGTCGGTGAGCTCGACCGTGTGCCGCAGGAAGTTGTCGGAACCGTCGCCCACCCGCAGGTGCGGCTCCTTGCCCGGGTGCGTGGCGAACTGTCCGCCCACCAGCTGCAGGTAGTCCGAGCTGGCCCGGTAGGAGTCGGCGATGCCGCCGTGCCACCCCGCCAGGCCGGTGCCCGCCTCGACGGCCGCGCGCAGCCCCTGCAGGGCGGGGCCGCTGATCTGCGACATCGTCACGCACTGCAGCACCAGGTCGGTCGCTGCCATCGTGTCGGCGTCGGCGTACACCTCGTTGTCCGTCTCGACCCGCACCTCGAACCCCTGCTCGCGCAGGAAGGGCAGGAACAGATCCGTCGCAGCCTCCGGGGAGTGCCCGTCCCAGCCGCCGCGCACGACGAGTGCTCGTCTCGTCCGCTCCGTCATCGCTCTCCATTCGTCGTCGGTGACTTCTCGTGAGCGCACCGAGCCTATGCCGCATTCCTCGGATCTCTCACCCTTGATCGGGAGAGACTTCTTGTCGGTCGTGGCGCCTCGCCGCTACGGTAGGGGGCAGTCATCTGATGTTTCAGCCCTGTCGCCACGAAGAGGTGCGCATGCCCACCATCACCGACGTCGAGATCACCGACGTCCGCTTCCCCACCTCCCGCACGGCCGACGGCTCGGACGCGATGAACGCGGACGCCGACTACTCGGCCGTCTACGTCGTCCTGCGCACCGACGGCACCGACGCCGCGGGCGAGCCGCTGGCGGGTCACGGCCTGACCTTCACCATCGGGCGCGGCACGGACGTCGTCGCCCTGGCGGCCCGGCACCAGGCGGACCGGCTCGTCGGGCGCGACGTGGACGACGTCGTCGGCGACCTGGGCGCCACGTACCGCAACCTCACCGGCGACAGCCAGCTGCGCTGGCTCGGGCCGGAGAAGGGCGTGGTGCACCTGTCGCTGGCCGCCGTGCTCAACGCTGCCTGGGACCTCGCCGGGCGCCGCGCCGGCAAGCCCGTGTGGCGGCTGCTCGCGGACATGACGCCCGAGCAGCTCGTCGACGTCGCCGACCTGCGCTACCTCTCCGACGCCCTCACCCGCGACGAGGCGCTGGAGATCCTGCGCGCCGCCGAGCCCGGCAAGGCCGAGCGCATCGCGCACCTGGAGCGCCGCGGCTACCCCGCGTACACGACGTCCGCCGGCTGGCTCGGGTACGACGACGCGAAGCTGCGCCGCCTCACCCGGGAGGCCGTGGACGCCGGCTACCGGCACGTGAAGCTGAAGGTCGGGGCGCGCCTCGAGGACGACGTCCGCCGGCTCGGCATCGCGCGCGAGGAGCTCGGGCCGGACCTCACGCTGATGATCGACGCGAACCAGGTGTGGGACGTGCCCGAGGCCATCGAGTGGGTCCGCGCGCTCCAGCGGTTCGACCCGCTGTGGATCGAGGAGCCCACGTCGCCCGACGACGTCCTCGGCCACGCCGCCGTGCGCGAGGGCGTCGCCCCCGTCCGCGTCGCGACGGGCGAGCACTGCCACAACCGCGTGATGTTCAAGCAGCTCTTCCAGGCCGGCGCGACCGACTACTGCCAGCTCGACACCGGGCGCCTCGCCAGCATCAACGAGATCGTCGCCGTGCTGCTGCTCGCCGCGAAGTTCGGCGTCCCCGTCTGCCCCCACGCCGGCGGCGTCGGCCTGTGCGAGATGGTCCAGCACGTGTCGGTGCTCGACTACGTCGCCGTCTCCGGGTCGCTCGACGGGCGGATCACCGAGTTCGTCGACCACCTGCACGAGCACTTCACCGACCCGTGCCTGGTGCGGGACTTCGGCGAGGGCGTGTCGTACGTCGTGCCGACCGCCCCCGGCTACTCCACGCAGATGCGCCCGGAGTCCGTGGCGGAGTTCCGCTTCGCCGGCGGCGCTGCGTGGACGTCGTGACCGTGGTGACCTGGGACACGTTGCCCGGAACACGTTGACCTCAACAAGGGTTCAGGTCGTAGCGTGACCAGCAACGACATCCGCGACGACGAAGGGGACGAGATGCCCGTCTACACCCTGCCCGACCTGCCCTACGACTACAGCGCCCTCGAGCCGCACATCAGCGGCAAGATCATGGAGCTGCACCACGACAAGCACCACGCCGCCTACGTCACCGGCGCCAACACCGCCCTGGACAAGCTCGCCGAGGCCCGCGAGTCCGGCGACAACGCCGCGGTGAACCTGCACGAGAAGAACCTCGCGTTCAACCTCGGCGGCCACACCAACCACACCGTCTTCTGGAACAACCTCTCCCCCGAGGGCGGCGGCCAGCCCGAGGGCGAGCTCGCCGAGGCCGTCAAGGACGCCTTCGGCTCGTTCTCGACGTTCCAGGCCCAGTTCGCCGCCGTCGCCACCGGCATCCAGGGCTCCGGCTGGGCCGTGCTCGGCTGGGACTCCATCGGCCAGCGCCTCGCGATCTTCCAGCTCTTCGACCAGCAGGCCAACGTCCCCGTCGGCATCACCCCCCTGTTCATGCTGGACATGTGGGAGCACGCCTTCTACCTCGACTACCTCAACGTCAAGGCCGACTACGTCAAGGCCGTCTGGAACATCGCCAACTGGCAGGACGTCGCCGCACGCCTCCAGCGCGCCCGCACCCAGACCGCCGGGCTCATCGTCCCCGCCTGACGGCTGCACCCGAGCGTGTGAGCGGGCGTGCGGCCCTGTCTCCCGGCGGAGGCAGGGCCGCACGTCCGCTCACAGCGCTGTCTGCTGGTAGAGGGCCAGGCGCGGCTCGCCGTCGACGACGACGTACGTGCTGGCCATGAGCGCGACGAACGGCGGGTCGTCGCCGCGCACGGCCCGCGCGCGGTAGACGAGCGCGGCGGCGCCGCCGTCGAGGCCGACGCGGCGCACGTCGCGCAGGTCGTAGGAGTCCCACGGCGGCGCGCCGTCGAGCGACGCGACGACGGCGTCGCGGTCGAGCACCGAGCCGTCCACGAGCACCATGAGCGCCGCGGGCGTCATGAGGTCGCCGTAGAACGCGCCCCCGGCGCTCCGGCACAGCGCGTCCCACCCCTGTCGCTCCAGGTCGAGCAGCCGGTCCTGCGTGAGGTCCACCATCGCGCCAGGCTACGGACCACGGCGGGGCCACGCAGGAGGCACACCCCCGGATTCATCGGAGGAATCGGTGCAGCCGGGCGCGAACTGGGCCATAATCCACGACATGTCCCGCACCGATGAGGTCGTCGACGGCGTCCGCCGCATGATCACCGGCGGGGAGCTCGGCCCCGGCGACCGGCTCCCCGTGGAGAAGGACCTCGCCGATCGGCTGGGCGTCTCCCGCGGCTCCCTGCGCGAGGGGGTGCGCGCCCTCACCGTGCTCGGCGTCCTCGACACCCGCCAGGGTGACGGCACGTACGTCACCAGCCTCGACCCCGCCCGGCTCATGTCGTCGCTGCAGTTCGTCGTGGACCTGCACGGCGACACCAGCGCCCGCCCGTTCCACGCCGTCCGCCGCGTGCTCGAGACGGAGGCCGCCGGCCTGGCCGCGCACCGCATCACGCCCGAGGCGCTGGAGGAGGCCCGCGCCGTCCTCGACCGGGCGGCGCGCACCCTCGCTCAGGACGACGTCGACCACCCCGCCTTCATCGAGGCCGACACCGCGTTCCACCGGATCGTCGCCGACCAGGGCGGCAACCCCGTGATCACCGCCCTCGTCGAGGCGATCGCCGGCCGCACCGCGCGCGAACGACTCTGGCGAGGCCTGCACGAGGAGGGCGCCGAGGCCCGCACCCAGCGCGACCACGAGGCCGTCTGGCGCGCCCTGGCCGCCGGCGACGCCGAGGCCGCGCGCGTGCGCATGGCCGCGCACCTCCTCGACGTCGAGGAGACCCTGCCCGGCCCGGAGGCCACCGAGGACTGACCCCGCGGGACAGGGGCCCCGGCGGCCGCACCTAGACTGGACGTCGCCTGCGATCAAGCCACCGGTCACCAGCAGGCGACGCGCGTGAGAGGAACGGAACATGGCCGCCCACGGTGGCATCAATCTGAGCGACGACGGACTTCGGTGGGAGATGTGGGGCGAGATCGACGTCGCCGTCGCCCACGAGGTCTACGCCACGCTGGAGGCTGCGGGCGAGGGTCGCAAGACCCTCGACATGCGCAGGGTGACGTTCATCGACTCGTCCGGCGTGCGCCTCGTGGTCCTCGCGTGCGAGAACGGTCCGCACCCGCGGGTGGTCGGTGCTCCGCAGCTGGTCCGCGACATCTTCGAGATGATGAGCTTCGACATGCTGGTCGACTTCGTCGACGCCGACCCGGCGGAGCCCCTCGACGACGCTACGCGGACGGGGACCGGACCCCGATCGTGAGAAGCAGGTTGGCGTAGACGCGCTGGTCGCCGGTGGCGACCAGCAGGGCGACGTCGTCGGACCGCGCGGCGTCGTAGAACGCGAAGCGGTCCAGCTCGTCCCAGCCGACGTCGGCCCCGAGCATCGCCCGGTAGCCGGTGTGCGCGGGGATCTCCTCCCCCGCGGCGACGACGTCGCCCGCCACGCCGCCGGGCACCATGACGGCGGCGGACTCGACGGGCACGGCGTCGAGCAGCACCTCGAGCACCTGGTCCACGGTCAGCAGGCCCGGCCGCAGGTTGAGGTGGACGCGCGCCGCGCCGGGGCGGGCGCCCGTGGAGTGCGGGTAGTTCGCGTCGGCGAGCAGCACCCGCGACCCGTGCCCCGCCGCGGCGAGCGCCGCGACGAGGCCCGGGTGCAACAGCTCGTAGCGCAGCACGACGTCAGACCCGCGCCGGGACCTGGGCGTCGGCGAAGGCGTGCCGCTGCCGGCCGACGCCGTCGATCTCGACCTCGACGACGTCGCCGTCGGCCAGGTACGGGAACCGGCCGGACAGCGCGACGCCCTCGGGGGTGCCGGTGCAGATCAGGTCGCCCGGCTCGAGGGTCATGTACTGCGACAGGTGGTGCACGATCTCGGCGACGCCGAAGATCATGTCCGTCGTCGACGAGTCCTGCCGGGGCTCGCCGTTGACGAACGAGCGCAGCCGCAGGTCGGCGGTGTCCACCTCGTCGGCGGGCACCAGCGCCGGGCCGGTCGGCAGGAACGCCGGGCCGCACTTGCCCTTCGACCACTGGCCGAGCGAGTCGTCGAGCTGCCAGGCCCGCTCGCTCACGTCGTCCACCACGGTGTACCCGGCGACGTGCTCGAGCGCCGCGTCGGCCGACGGCAGGTAGCTCGCCTGCTTCCCGACGACGATCGCGAGCTCGACCTCCCAGTCGACCTTGTCCGAGCCGGGCGGGATCGGCACCGTGTCGTCGGGGCCGACCACCGTGTTGGGGTGCTTGAAGAAGATGATCGGCAGGCGCGGCGGCTCGGCGCCGGACTCCCGCGCGTGGGCGGCGTAGTTCTGGCCCACGCAGACGACGGCGGTGGGTCGCGCGATCGGCGCCCCGACGCGCAGGGCGTCCGCGCCGTCGAGCACGGGCAGCTCGCCGGCGGCGAGGGCGGCGCGCGTGCGCGCGATGCCGTCGGCGGCGAGGAAGCCGCCGTCGACGTCGGCGGTCAGCGGCCGCAGGTCGTAGGTGGCGCCGTCGTTGCTGACGGCGGGGATCTCCTGGCCCACCGGGCCCAGGCGGAGCAGCTGCATCGATGTCCTCTGTTCTCTCTGGGGGGCGCCTCGATCATGCGCCGGTGTCGCGTCCCGGTCACATCCGTCCCGCCATGCGGGCGGCGGTGCGGACGGAGCGTCACGCGAAGGCGTCGGGGTGGGCCTCGGGGGCGAGCAGCCCCTGGCCCACCAGGTCGGTCCACAGGTCGGTGGGGACGACGGCGGCGTGCCGGTCCACGGCCTGCCGCACCTGGTCGGCGGTGCGCAGCCCGACGACGGTGCTCGCCACGGCCGGGTGCGTGCGCACGTAGGCGAGCGCGGCCTCCGGCAGCGTCGCTCCGTGGTCGGCACACACCTGCGCGATGCGACGGGTGCGGTCGAGCAGCGCGGCCGGGGCGGGCGCGTAGTCGTAGGTCGCGTCGTCGGGCACGACGTCGCGGGCCAGCAGCCCGGAGTTGTAGACGCCGGCGACGACGACGGCCGCGCCGCGCTCGACGGCCGCCGGCAGCAGGTCCGCCAGGGCGGGCTGCTCCAGCAGCGTGAACCGGCCGGCGCACATCACGACGTCCACGTCGGCCTCGGCGACGAACCGCGCGAGCATCGCCGACTGGTTCATCCCCGCCCCGATCGCGCGGACGACGCCCTGCTCGCGCAGCTCCACCAGCGCGGGGACCGCCTCGGCGAACGCCTGCTCCTCGTGGTCGTCCGGGTCGTGCAGGTACACGACGTCGACCCGGTCGAGCCCGGTGCGCTCCAGGCTGGCCTCGAGCGACCGCAGGATCCCGTCGCGGGAGAAGTCCCAGACCCGCCGCGTGGCGGCGGGCACGTCGAACATGTCCGGGTCCTTCTGGTGCGCCGTCTCCGGGGAGGGCACCAGCAGGCGCCCCGCCTTCGTCGACACGACGTACTCGTCCCGCGGCCGGCCGGCCAGGCTCGCCCCGAGGCGCCGCTCCGACAGCCCGAGCCCGTAGTGCGGCGCCGTGTCGAAGTACCGCACGCCGGCCTCCCACGCGACGTCGAACGCCGCCCGGGTCTCCTCGTCCGTCGTCTGCCGGTAGAGGTTGCCGGCCTGTGCCGCGCCGTAGCCGAGGCCGGTCAGCCGGACCCCCGTCTCCCGGACCTCCCGGGAGGGCATCGCGGTCATGCCTGCTCCGGCGGGCGCACCCGCAGCTCGTGCATGCCGCCGTCGACGGCGAGCGCGGTGCCGGTGGTGGCGGTCGCGAGCGGGCTCGCGAGGTAGCAGACGGCGTGCGCCACGGCCTCCGGGCTCACCAGCTTCCCGGTGGGCTGGCGCGCCGCGAGCGCGGCGCGCTCGGCGGCGGGGTCGGGGGCGGAGTCGAGCAGGCGGCCCACCCACGGGGTGTCCACGGTGCCGGGGTTCACGCAGGTGACGCGGATGCCCTCGCGCACGTGGTCGGCGGCCATCGCGAGGGTCAGCGCCTGCACGGCGCCCTTGCTCGCGGAGTACAGGGCGCGCTGCGGCAGCCCTGACCACGACGCGATCGACGCGGTGTTCACGACGGCCGCGTGCTCCGACGCCCGCAGGTGCGGCAGCGCCGCCCGGGTCACGCGCACGATCCCGAGCACGTTGACGTCGAGCACCCGCAGCCACTCGGCGTCGTCGTTGTCCGCGACCGTGCCCTGCGCGCCGATGCCCGCGTTGTTCACGACGACGTCGATGCCGCCCATCTCCGCCGCCGCGCCCTCCACGGCCGCGCGCACGGCCGGGTCGTCGGTGACGTCGGCGACCTGGGAGCCCGCGCCGTCGGGCACGCCGTCACGCGTGCGGTCGATCGCGACGACCTGCGCACCGCGCGCGAGCAGCGCGCGCACGACGGACGCGCCGATGCCCGACGCGCCGCCGGTCACGATCGCGCGGATGCCGGCGAACTCCGGCGGGTTCTCGAGGGGGGCGGTGCTCACGGGTGCTCCTTCGTGCGGGTGGTGGTGACGTGCTCGACCGCGAGGCCGTAGGTGGCGACGGCGGTGCGGCCGCGCAGGGCAGCGCGCTCGTCGGGGGCGAGGCCGGACAGCAGCTCGTCGGCGGTGGAGAGCCAGCGCCCGTAGCCCGACGCGAGCAGGCAGACCGGCCAGTCGCTGCCGAGCAGGAGGCGGTCGGGGCCGAAGACGTCGAGCGCGTGGTCGGCGGCGGGGCGCAGGTCCGCGGTGGTCCACGAGTCCCAGCGCGCCTCGGTGACCAGCCCGGACAGCTTCGCGACGACGTTCGGGCGGGCCGCGAGCGCCGCCAGGTCGCGGCGCCAGGCGCTCAGGTCGCCCGCGCCGGGGTTGCCGGCACCGAGGGGCGGCTTGGCCAGGTGGTCGAGCACGAACCGGGTGTCAGGGAGCGCCGCGGCGAGGCGGGCGCACGACGCGAGCTGGTCCGCGCGGACCACGAGGTCGAACGGCAGGCCCGCGGCGCCGACGGCGGCGATGCCGGCGTGCACGTCGGGACGGTCCAGGTAGTCGGGGTCGGCCTCGGCCTGCACCATCGTGCGGATCCCCACGAGCCGGTCGCCGCCCGGCCCGTCGCGCAGCGCGGCGAGGCGGTCCTCGAGCGCCGGGTCGAACAGGTCGGCCCAGCCGACGACCCCCGCGATGCGTGCCGCGCGCCCCTCGGGCGAGGCGGCGACGTCGAGCAGGTCCTCGGTCTCGGCCCACGTGCTCACGCTCTGCACGACGACGGTGGCGTCGACGCCGTGGGCGGCGGCGGGCAGGTCGGCCGGGGTGAAGTCGGCGTCGATGGCGGCCATGGTCGCGGGGTCGATCCAGCCCTGCGGGTGCCGCGCGCGGACCCACAGGTGGTGGTGCGCGTCGACGACGACGTCGGACATCCGGACTCCCTCGGCCTGCAGACTGATTCATCCAATGTATAGGCGTCCAGACCGCTTGCGCCAGCCCCGGCATCGGCGAGTATCCTCGGATCGCACCGCACAGACGTCATATCTCTGCGCGCGCTGTTCGACCGGCTCCGAGCCGGACCCGCCCGCTCGACGAGGAGTGATCCGCATGACCACGGCCGCCCCGCCCCTGCGCCCCGAGCAGGCGTGGTTCACCGAGGCCCGCTTCGGCCTCTTCGTGCACTTCGGCCTCTACTCCGCGGCCGCCCGACACGAGTGGGTGATGAGCTTCGAGCGCATGACCGTCGAGCAGTACGCACGCTACGCCGAGGTGTTCGACCCGGACCTGTTCGACGCGCGCGCCCTCGTCCGCGCCGCCAAGGACGCCGGCATGAAGTACGTGGTGCTGACCACCAAGCACCACGACGGCTTCGCCCTGTGGGACTCCGCGGTCAGCGACTACAGCATCGCCCGCACCCGCGGGCGCGACCTCGTGGCGGAGCTGGCCGAGGCCGTGCGCGCCGAGGGGCTGCGGCTCGGGCTGTACCACTCGCTCCTCGACTGGCACCACCCCGACTACACCGTCGACGCCGACCACCCGCGCCGCGACGACCCCGACGCCCACGCGCTCAACGAGGGCCGCGACATGGCCCGCTACCGCGAGTACCTGCACGCCCAGGTGCGCGAGCTGCTCACCGGCTACGGCCCGGTCGACTACGTCTTCTTCGACTTCACCGACACCCGCGACCGGCGCGGCTGGCCGGGCAAGCGCCCCGAGGACTGGGACGCCGAGGGCCTGCTCGCCATGGTCCGCGAGCTCCAGCCGCAGGCGGTGGTGAACGACCGCCTCGGCATCCCCGGCGACCTCGTCACGCCCGAGCAGTACCAGCCCGCCGAGCCGATGCGCGACGACGGCGGCGAGCTCGTCGTCTGGGAGGCCTGCCAGACCCTCAACGGCAGCTGGGGCTACGACCGCGACAACACGAAGTTCAAGGACCCGGACCTGCTGGTGCGCATGCTCGTGGACACCGTGTCCAAGGGCGGCAACCTGCTGCTGAACGTCGGCCCGGACGGGCGCGGCGCGATCCCCCCGCGCGACGCCGCCACCCTCGCCGCGCTCGGTGCGTGGACGCGGCTGCACGGCCGGTCGATCACGGGTGCCGGCCCCGCCGACCCCGAGCTGGCCGCCGCCGTCGCGCCGGGGCTGCCGCCCGGCGCCGTGCTCACGCAGCGCGACGACCGCCTGTACCTGCACCTGTTCGCGTGGCCCTTCGGTCACGTCCACCTGCGCGACCTCGCCGACCGGGTGGGCTACGCCCAGCTGCTGCACGACGGCTCCGAGCTGCGCACCAGCCGCACCGACCCGGACCAGAAGGCGTTCAACACGATCCCCGGCGGGCAGCCGCCCGGCACCCTGACGCTGCACCTGCCCACCGCGCGGCCGGACGTCGCCGTGCCGGTGGTCGAGCTGTTCCTCGACCGGTAGCCGTCAGGCGCCCGCGGCCTCCGCCAGGCGTCGCACGTCGACGGCCCAGCCGTCGGCGCCGCCGACGGCGTCCCGCATCCCCTCCCATCCGCCGCCGTGGCGTTCGAGGTGGCGGTGCTCGAGGACGACGCGGGTGCGTCCGTCGTCGAGCGCCGTGAACGCGACGTGCACCTCGCTGCACCGTGCGGGGTCGGTCTCGACCTCCCAGCGCGGGGACACGTCCCACGTGAAGGCGAACCGCGCCGGCCGCTCGACGACGAGCACGCGGCCGATCGTGCAGCGGTTCCCCGCGGCGTCGACCTCGGTGATCGAGCCGCCGGGCCGGAGCTCGACGTCCATGGCGACGGTGCCGTCGAGCAGGTGGTGGGCGGCGTCCCACCAGGTCGACGTCCGACGCGTGAACACGTCGAAGACGTGCTCCACCGGGGCCGCGACGTCCACGGCGACGGAGACCGGGGAGGCCTCGGTGCCGGATCGGGTCGGGTCAGGTCGGGTCGGCGTGGTCATGGGAGGTCTCCTCTGCGACGGAGGCGAGCGTGGCGAGCGAGCGCCGCCAGAACAGCTCCAGGTACTCGCGGAGCATCGCGAGCCCCGCGGGGTCGGCGCGGTAGACGCGGCGTGTGCCGACGGCCTCGTCGGCGACCAGCCGGGCGTCCTTGAGCACGCGCAGGTGCTGCGAGACGGCCGGGCGGCTCACGGGCAGCCCGGCGGCCAGCTCCCCGACCGACGACGGCCGCGCCGCGACGCGCTCGAAGATCTCGCGCCGCGTGGGGTCCGCCAGCGCGGCGAACCCGGATACGTCAGTAGCCACTTACGGTAAGTTACGCCTGACGGTGGGCGCCCACAAGACCCCGGCAGAGATCGCGCCGGTCCCGTGGATATACTCGCGGCGTCGAGGCGGACCTGCGCCGCCTTGCGCTCGAAAAAGGGGCGCACGGCAGCCCGGTCACCGGCAGTCACCGCTGCACGGCCAGCACGTCGGACCCGACGTCGGGACCGCACGGGACACATACGGACGCACGCCACATCCGTCACTGTTCCCTGGAGGCCCCCGTGCCCACCGTGTCCGCCCACGTCGCCCGCACCCTCGCCCAGCACGTCGACCACGTCTTCGGCGTGATGGGCAACGGCAACGCCTGGTTCCTCGACGACGTCGAGCGCACCACCCCCGCCCGGTTCACCGCCGTCCGCCACGAGGCCGGCGGCGTCGTCGCCGCCGACGCCTACTTCCGCGCGTCCGGCCGCATCGCCGCCGCGACCGTCACGTACGGCGCGGGCTTCACCAACACCCTCACCGCGCTGGCCGAGGCGGCGCAGGCCCGCGTGCCGCTCGTCCTGCTCGCGGGCGACGAGCCGACGTCGGGACCGCGCCCGTGGGACGTGGACCAGATCGCGCTGGCCGCCGCCGTCGGCGCGCGCACCTATACCGTCGGGCGCGCGGACGCCGCCGCGACCACCGTCATCGCGGTCGAGCACTCGCTCACCTACCGGGTGCCCGTCGTGCTGGCCATCCCCTACGACGTCGCCGCGCTCGAGGCGGGCCCGGTCCCCGACGCGCCCGAGCCCGCCCTCCCCGGCCCGCTCGCACCCGCCGGCCCGTTCGACGCCGCCGCGATCACCGACCTCGCGCACGCCCTCGCCGAGGCCGAGCGCCCGCTGCTCCTCGCGGGCCGCGGCGCCTGGCTCGCCGGCGCGGGCGAGGCCCTGGGCGAGCTCGCCGCCGCGACCGGGGCCCTGACCGCCACGACGGCGCTGGGCCGCGGCGTCTTCCCCGACGCGCGGTACGACCTCGGCGTCGCCGGCGGGTTCGGCGCCGACGGCGCGATGGCCCTGGTCCGCGAGGCGGACGTCGCCGTCGTCGTGGGCGCGTCGCTCAACCAGTTCACGATGCGGTTCGGCGAGCTCTTCTCCCCCGGCACCCGCGTGGTCCAGGTCGACACGGCGCAGGCCGCCACGCACCGCCACGTGGGCTCGTTCGTCCGCGGGGACGCCGCGCTCGTGACCCGCGCGCTGCTCGACGAGCTGCGCGCCCTCGACGCCGCCCCGTCGGGCTGGCGCGACTCCGTGGGCGTCGCCGCCGCCCGCACCTACGACACCGGGCCCGCGGACGGCCTCGCCGCCGACGGGCGGCTCGACCCCCGCGGCGTCGCGAGCCGCGTCGGCGCGCTGCTCCCCGCCGACCGGGTGGTCGTCTCCGACGGCGGCCACTTCATCGGCTGGGCCAACATGTACTGGTCCGTGGCGTCGCCCGACCGGATGATGATGGTCGGCACCGCCTTCCAGTCCATCGGGCTCGGCTTCCCCAGCGTCGCGGGCGCCGCCGCCGCCCAGCCGGACGCCACCGTCGTGCTCACCACCGGCGACGGCGGCGGGCTCATGGCCCTGGCCGACCTCGAGACCGCGGTGCGCACCGCCGGCGGCCGCGGCGTCGCGGTCGTGTGGAACGACGCCGTCTACGGCGCCGAGGTGCACGTCTACGGCCGCCAGGGCCTCGCCGAGGAGCCCATGCGCATCCCCGAGACCGACTTCGCCGCGCTGGCCGCCGCCGTCGGCGCGGAGGGCGTCGTCGTGCGCCGGCTCGCCGACCTCGACCGCCTCGGCACCTGGGCGCTCGAGCCCGTCGACCAGCGCCGGTTCCTCATGCTCGACTGCCGCGTGTCGCCCACCGTCGTCGCGCCGTACCAGGAGGAGATCCTGCGGGTGAACCGCACCCGCTGAGAGGGCACCGGCACCGCCGGCGAGCGTCTCAGCCCACGCCGGGCGGGCCGTCCAGCACGGTCGGCGCGTACTCGAGGAGCTGCAGCCGACCGTCGAGGGTGCGGCTGTCGAGCAGCTCCAGCCGGACGTCGGGCCAGCCGTCGTACAGGCGGTCGTGGCCGGTGGTGCCGTTGACGACGGGGAACACCACGACGCGGACGCGGTCGACGAGTCCCGCGACGAGCAGCGAGCGGGCGAGGCCGGGACTGCCGATCGTCCGCAGGGGGACGTCGTCCTGCTTCATGGCGCGCACCGCCTCGACGGCGTCGCCGGCGACCAGCGTCGTGTTCGCCCACCCCAGCGGCTCGGTGAGGGTGCCGGAGAACACGACCTTCGGGCGCGCGGTGACCTCGGCCAGCTCCTCCTCGCCGGTCTCGGCGAAGCTCGCGAACAGCCGGTAGGTCGTGGCGCCCAGCAGCGTCGTGTACTCCTGCCGGCCGTCCTCCTCGAGGAACGCGAAGTAGTCCGGACCGCCCATCCCCCACAGGCCGGGCCACCCGTCGGCGGACCCGAATCCGTCGAGGGAGGTGATGTAGTCGATCATCAGGTCTGCCATCGCGGGGCCTCCTCGGCCGCTGGGCGCTTCCTGGGTCGCCCACCAGTATCGGCACGACGCCGCGTCGTCGCGCGTGCGGACGTGTCTCGCCCGGCGGCACGACCCTGTCGTCCTGCCGTGCCGGCGGCCCGGGATCAGGCGGTCGCGGGGTGGTTCCGGTGCGTCACTCCGGCAGCACCTCGTCGTCGCGGTGCGCGCCGTAGAACTCGGACTGGCGCCGCATCGTCTCGCGCATCGGCGTGTCCCGCGCCGTCCCGTAGACCGTCCCCGGGAAGTCGAGCTCGCGCTGCACGGCCCAGATCTCGTCGTGGCTCCCGGGCGGCAGGATCCGGGCCGGGTCGCCCACGGCGACCCAGCCGATCGGGACGAGCGCACCGGGCGGGAGCACGGTGTTGACCTGCACCACCCCGTGGATGCGCACCTCGGCGCCGGCCCCGATCCGGCTGCCGGGGAACAGCGCCGCCCCGGTCGCGACGAACGCCTCGTCCTCGACCGTGCTGCCGTTCACGTGGGCGTGCGGACCCACCAGCACGGCGTCCCCCAGCCGCGCGTCGTGGCCGCGGCGGCCGCGCACGAGCGCCTGCTCCATCACCACGGTGTCGCGGCCGACGACGACGGCGCCGTCCTCCGCGGTCAGGACGGCGCCGTGCAGCACCCGCGCGCCGGCGGCGACGTGCACGTCGCCGATCAGCACCGCCGTCGGCGCGACGTACGCCGACGGGTCGACGGTGGGCGTGGCACCACGATGGCGGACGAGCATGGCTCGGACGGTACCAACCGGCGCAAGGCCGGCTGGTCGTCAACGGCCCACGAACACCCCGGCGAAGAACTCGGCCAGCTCGTCGGTGGCGTCGAGGGGCAGCACGTGCGCCACGTACTGGTCGGGGCGCACGACGACGACCACGCCGTCGCGGGACAGCCCGCGCTCCGCGAAGATGTCGTCCGCGGTCCACACGGTGGGCCCGGCGGCGTACACCTTCTCCCAGTCCGTGAGGCCCAGCGGGCCGGTCCGCGGGAGGAACACGCCGGGCACGGCGGCGAGGTCGACGTCCTGGAAGCCCTGCTGGTAGACGACCTTCACGTCGAGGACGGCGTCGACGTCAGCCCCCTCGGGCGTGAACCGGGAGACGGGTGACTCGGAGGACGCCATCCAGGCCGCCCACGCGGCCAGCGCGGAGCCCTCGCCCGGCGCGGCCGCGTCGGCGAACGCGTAGACCCGCCACCGGCCGTCGGCCTTGGCGTGGTGGCCGAGGTGCACGGCGTTGCCGTCGCACACCCGCGTCACCTCGGCGGACTTGAACCGCTTGCCGAGCGGGAACCCGGTGGCCAGCTCCTGCCGGGCGCCGCCGGCCACGATCGACGACGGCCCGTACTGCGTCATGAAGCCGGAGGGGAACTCCGACGTCGCGAGGTAGTGGTGGGCCAGCTCCTGCGGGTCGGAGATCTCCTCGGGCTTGCGGGCCATGAGGCTCGACCACTCCCGGTCGAAGTCGATGAGCTGCTGCGCGACGGGCTGCCGCTCGGCCGAGTAGGTGGCGAGGAGCGACTCGGGGCTGAGGCCGGTGAGCACGGACCCGAGCTTCCAGCCCAGGTTGAACCCGTCCTGCATCGACACGTTCATCCCCTGCCCGGCCTTGGCGCTGTGGGTGTGGCAGGCGTCGCCGGTGAGGAAGACGCGCGGGATGCGGTGCTCCTCGCCGTCGGGCACGTCGTCGAACTTGTCCGTGACACGGTGGCCGACCTCGTACACGCTGTGCCAGGCCACCTCCTTCACGTCGAGGGCGTAGGGCGTGAGGATCTCGTTGGCGCGACGGACGATCTCCTCGACCGGCGTGCTGCGCACCCGGTGGTGGTCGTCCGCGGCGACCTCGCCGAGGTCCACGTACACGCGGCAGAGGTATCCGCCCTCGCGCGGGATGAGCAGGATGTTCCCGGCCTCCGAGTTGATCGCGCACTTGGTGCGCCAGTCGGGGAAGTCCGTGTTGACGAGCACGTCCATCACGCCCCAGGCGTGCGCCGCGAACTCGCCGACGTGCTTGCGGCCGATCGCCTCGCGCACCGCGCTGCGGGCGCCGTCGCAGCCGGCGACGTACCTGGCGCGGACGGTCCGCTCCTCCCCCGCGCGCTCGCCGCCCACGTGCCGGACGCGCACCTCGACGGGGTACTCGTCGCCGTCGTGCACGGTGAGGCCGACGAACTCGACGCCGTAGTCGGGCACGATGCGGGCGGGGCCCAGCGCGGCGGCCTCGGCGAAGTAGTCGAGCACGCGCGCCTGGTTGACGATGAGGTGCGGGTACTCGCTGATCTTGAGGCCGTAGTCCTCGGTGCGCGAGGTGCGCACGATGTTCCGGGGGTTCTCCGGGTCCGGGCCCCAGAAGTTCATCCAGCCGATGTTGTAGGCCTCGGCGACGATCCGCTCCGCGAAGCCGAACGCGTCGAACGTCTCGACGCTGCGCGGCTGGATGCCGTCGGCCTGACCGAGCACCAGCCGCCCCTCGCGCTTCTCGATGAGGCGGGTCGTGACGCCGGGGTACCGCGACATCTGCGCGGCGAGCAGCATGCCCGCCGGCCCCGACCCGACGACGAGGACGTCGACCTCGTCGGGCAGCTCGTCGGGCCGGTCCACGCCCGTGCCGGCGGGCGGCAGCACCCGCGGGTCGCCGGAGACGTAACCGTGGTGGTGGAACTGCACGAGCTCTCCTCATCGTCGTCGATGCGCCGCTCGACCTCCGTGTCGGGCGTGGCGTTCGCTGCGTTCGTGTTCTATATTCGAACACGACGTTCTACTATTGAATGCAGCGTAGCCCACCGGAAGGACGACGATGCCCGACGCAGGCCCCCCGCCGTCGCAGACCCTCAGCCGCGGCATCCGCATCCTGGAGGTCCTCGCCGACGCCCGCGCGCCCCTGACCATCGACGACGTCGCCGCGACGCTCGGCGTGCACCGCTCGATCGCGTACCGGCTGCTGCGCACCCTGGAGCACCACGGGCTCGTGGTCCGCGACGCGAACGGGGGCGTCGCGCTCGGCGCGCGGATGGCCGCCCTGGCCGCGGGCGTCGCCCACGACCTGCAGGCCGAGGCGCTGCCCGAGCTCACCGCCGTCGCGAACGAGCTGGGGATGACGTGCTTCCTCGCCGTCCTCGACCACGACGAGTGCGTGACGCTCGTCAGCGTCGAGCCGCGGCACGCCGTCGCCCCGGTGGCGCAGCGCCCGGGCACCCGGCACCCGGTCACGGTGGGCGCGCCCGGCAAGGCGATCCTCACGCTGCTCCCGCCCGCGCAGTGGCCCGCGGGTGCCTCCGAGGCGCTGCACGCCACGGTCGCGCAGGCCGCGGAGCGCGGGTTCGCCACCAGCCACGACGAGGTGATCCCCAGCCTGGAGTCGGTCGCGGTGCCGCTGGCGCTGCGCGGTCGCGGGCCCGCCGCCGTCGCCGTCGTGCACGTCGCCAGCCCGCTCGACCACGCGCAGATCGCCGCCCGCCTCTCCGCCTCGGCGAGCGCCGTGCGGGAGGCCCTCGGCGGCTGAGGGGACACGGTCGCCTGGCAGAACCGTCGATGCGCATGCATGGTGGCCCAGGGCGACCAGGTGCATCGGAGCCCTTCGTCGTCACGCCGAGGAGCGAGGTGCCATGAGCTCACGACCGACCGTCCCCGCCCGCGCCCACCGCGCCGACAGGCCGCACAGACGCCTCGCGGCCGCCGGCGTCTGCGCCGTCCTGCTCGCCCCGCTCGGCGCGACGCCCGTGGTCGCCACACCCCAGGCGCCCGAGCGCTCGGGCGCGGCCGCGCGCCCCGCCGAGGGCCCTCTGGCCCTGGGGATCGGGCGCCAGAAGAGCTCGTCCACGATGCTCCGGCACTACCTGAGCTGGGCTCGGGCCTACGGGTTCCGGGTCTCCGAGCACCCGTCGTACGGCGGCGTGACCCGCGGGGCGCACTCCAAGAACTCCTGGCACTACGACGGCCTGGCGGCGGACCTCAACTACGGCCCCGCCGGGGCGCCCTCCTCGGAGCGCACCCGGGCGCGGACCGCGATCAAGGTGGCGGACTCGATGGGCCTCGGCGTGATCTACGCGCGGGACGGGACGGTCGGGTCGGCCGCCAGCCACCGCAACCACGTGCACGTCGACGTCGGCACGACGTCGAACTACGGCCGGGGCACCGTGCTCGCGCCGGCGGGCTCACGCACGACGCAGCGACTGCAGCAGGTGGCCCACTTCCCCCTGGCCCAGCGCGACAACCTGTGGGGCCCGAGCACCGACCAGCGCCTGCAGGCGATCCGCGCCGCCTCCCGCATGCACGGGACGAAGTTCCCCTACGGCGTGAAGACGGCGCAGCGCGCGGTGGGCGTCACCGCGGATGGCAAGTGGGGCCCGAAGTCCCGCGCCGCGCACGACAAGGCGGTCGCCGCCCTGCAGCGGGTGGTGGGAGTGTCCGCCACCGGCACCTGGGGCCCGGCCACCGAGAGCAAGTACCTCAGCGTGCGCAAGAAGCTGCGGTGACCGGGCCCCTCCGCCGTCGTCAGGCCCGCGAGACCCCGTAGATCGGGCTGGCCGCCTGCTCGTCCTCGTGCTCGGGGCCGAGCGGGATGCCGGTGCGGTCGCGCAGCAGCAGCGTGGCGGCGAACGCCACCACCATGACGCCCGCGATGTAGAACGCGACGGACGTCGCCGTCCCGGTGGTCTGCACGAGCCAGGCCGCGATGGTCGGGGCGAACGCGCCGCCCAGGATCGCACCGATCGCGTAGGTGATGGACACGCCGGAGTACCGGATCGACGCCGGGAACAGCTCCGCGAAGTAGGCCGCCTGCTGGCCGTACGTGAACCCGTTGCCGATCGCGAAGAGCGACACGCCGAGGAACAGCAGCCACGGGTTGCCGGTGTTCACCAGCGGGAAGAGCAGGAACACGGTGGCGAGGAACGCCACCCACCCGATGATGTAGGTGTTCCGGCGCCCGATCCGGTCGGAGACCGCGCCGGCGGCGAAGGTGCACACGAGCCAGACGACGGACGCGCCGGCCACGGCGAGCAGCACCGGCGTGCGGTCCATGCCGACCAGCCCGCCGTCGGCGACCGGCGTCGTCGCGTAGTTCTGCAGGTAGCCGCCGGTGGTCATGTAGCCCGCGGCGTTGTTGCCCGCGAACGTGAGGGCGGCGAGCAGCACCAGCAGCCAGTGCCTGCGGAACAGGGTGAGGATCGGCGTCTTCGCCGCCGCCTTCTTCTCGGCGATCTCGAGGAAGACCGGGCTCTCCTCGACCGACCGCCGCACGACGATCCCCACCACGATGAGCACCACGCTCAGCAGGAACGGGATGCGCCACCCCCACTGGACGAACGCGTCGCCGGGCGAGATCACGCCGGTCATGAGGGCGAGCACGCCGGAGGCCAGCAGCAGGCCGATGGGCACGCCGATCTGCGGGAACGCGCCCATGCGGCCGCGGCGGCCGTCGGGAGCGTGCTCGACGGCCATGAGGACGGCCCCGCCCCACTCGCCGCCGGTCGACAGGCCCTGGAGGATGCGCAGCAGCACGAGCAGCGCGGGGGCCGCGATCCCGATCGTGTCGTAGGTCGGCAGCACGCCGATGAGCGTCGTGGCCCCGCCCATGAGGATGAGGGTGACGACGAGCATCGCCTTGCGGCCGATCCGGTCGCCGAAGTGGCCGGCGAGGAAGGCGCCGAGCGGGCGGAACAGGAAGCTGATCCCCACCGTCGCGAACGACAGCAGGGTCGCCGCGCCCGGGCCGGCGGGCTCGAAGAACAGCGTGCCGAACACCAGGCCTGCCGCGCTGGCGTAGAGGAAGAAGTCGTACCACTCGATGGTGGTGCCGATGACGGTCGCGAAGGCGACCCGTCGGAGCTCGCGACGTTCGGTGTCGCTGGGGGTGGCTGCGATGCCGGTGGTCATGTCCGGAAGACCTCTCTGTCAGTCCGCGGGGGGTGGTGCAGTTCGCGAGATCGTATATCATCCGAGATACGACATGACAGCCTCGACCGACAGTGGGGTGCCCGTGGTCACCGACGACCAGCCCAAGCCCGGCAAGATCATCGCCGTCCACCTGAACTACCCGTCCCGCGCAGCGCAGCGGGGCCGGACGCCGCACCAGCCGTCCTACTTCCTCAAGCCCGGCTCGTCGCTCGCCGCGACGGGCGGCACGATCGAGCGCCCGCTGGGCACCGAGCTCCTCGCCTTCGAGGGCGAGGTCGCGATCCGCATCGGCACCGCCGCGCGCTGGGTCTCCCCCGCCGACGGCTGGTCGCACGTCGACGCCGTCACCGCGGCGAACGACTTCGGCCTCTACGACCTCCGCGCCGCCGACAAGGGCTCCAACCTGCGCAACAAGGGCGGCGACGGCTACACGCCGCTCGGCCCGCGCTGGATCCCCGCGTCGGCCGTCGACCCCGCGGGCCTGCGGGTGCGCACCTGGGTGGACGGCGAGCTCGTCCAGGACGACTCCACCGGCACGCTCCTGTTCGACTTCGGCCGCCTCGTCGCGGACCTGTCCCAGCACCTCACGCTCGAGCCCGGCGACGTGATCCTCACCGGCACCCCGGCGGGCTCGTCCGTCGTCGGCCCCGGGCAGGTCGTCGAGGTCGAGGTGGACGCCCCGGAGGCACCCGGCGCCAGCGCCTCGGAGACACTGTCCAGCGGCCGCCTCGTCACCACCGTCACCGCCGGGACGCACGCGTTCGGCGACTTCGGCTCGACGCCGGCCGTGGACGAGACGCAGCGCGCCGAGGCCTGGGGCACCCCCGCGCCGGAGCCCGAGCCCGCCTTCGTCCTCACGGACGCCCACCGCGAGCGGTTCGCGGGCGTCGCGGTCGCGACGCTGTCGGCGGCGCTGCGCAAGCGCGGCTACACCGACGTCTTCGTCGAGGGCGTGCACGGCAACCACCCGGGCGACCGGTTCGTCGGCACCGCCCGCACGCTGCGGCTCATCCCGTTCCGCCCCGACCTCTTCGCCTCCCACGGCGGAGGCTTCAACGCGCAGAAGCGCGCGTTCGACGCCGTCGGGCCGGGCGAGGTGATCGTCGTCGAGGCGCGTGGCGAGCGCGGCACCGGCACCGTGGGCGACGTGCTCGCCCTGCGCGCCCACGTGCGCGGCGCGGCCGCGATCGTCACGGACGGCGGGGTGCGCGACGCCGACGCCGTGGCCGAGATCGGCATCCCCGTCTTCTCCCAGGGCCCGCACCCGTCCGTCCTCGGCCGCAAGCACGTGCCGTGGGAGACCGACGTGACCGTCGCCTGCGGCGGCGCCTCGGTGCAGCCGGGCGACGTCGTCGTGGGCGACGGGGACGGCGTCCTCGTCATCCCGCCCGCGCTCGTCGAGGAGGTGCTCGCCGAGTCCGAGGCCCAGGAGGCCGCCGACGCGTGGGTCGCGCGGCAGGTCGCGGCCGGCGCCCCCGTCGACGGGCTGTTCCCCATGAACGCCGCGTGGCGGGCACGGTACGAGCGCGAGACCGCCGGGAGTGCCGGATGACCGTCCCGACGACGTCGACCGCCGTGAGCAAGTCCCAGCGCGCGTACGCGTACCTGCGCGAGCGGATCGAGGACGGGCGCTTCGTGCCCGGCTACCGGCTGGTGCTGGCACAGCTCGCGGGCGAGCTCGACATGTCCGTGGTGCCGGTGCGCGAGGCGATCCGCCGCCTGGAGGCCGAGGGGCTCGTGACGTTCGAGCGCAACGTCGGCGCCCAGGTCGCCCTCATCAAGGAGACCGAGTACCAGCACACGATGGAGACGCTCGCGCTGGTCGAGGGCTTCGCCACCGCGCTGTCGGCGCCGCACCTGTCCGCCGCGCAGCTCGACGCCGCGCGCGCGGTCAACGAGCGGATGCGCGAGTGCCTCGCCGACTTCGACCCGCACCGGTTCACGGAGCTCAACCTCGAGTTCCACGCCGTCCTGTTCGAGCCGTGCCCCAACCCGCACGTGCTCGACCTCGTGCACCGCGGCTGGCGGCGCATGACCGTGCTGCGCGACTCGTCGTTCTCGTTCGTCCCCGGCCGCGCCCGGGAGTCCGTCGCCGAGCACGACCGGATCCTCGACCTCGTCGTGCGGCTCCAGGCCGGCGACGCCACCCCGGAAGAGGTCGAGCTCGCCGCCCGCCGCCACCGCACCACCACCCTCGACGCCGTGCTCGCCCGCCAGGCGTCCCACCATCTGTCCCACAAGGCCACGGAGGTCCAGCGATGACCAGCCATGCACCGGATGCCCACACCAGGAACGGGCACCGCCCCGCCGACCTGCCCACCGCGATCCGGCACTACATCGACGGCCGCTTCGTCGACTCCGTCGACGGCGCCACCTTCGACGTGCTGGACCCGGTCTCGAACGAGACCTACCTCCGGGCCGCCGCGGGCAAGCGGGCCGACGTCGACGCCGCCGTCGCCGCCGCCCGCCGCGCGTTCACCGAGGGGCCGTGGCCGACGATGCTCCCCCGGGAGCGCTCGCGGGTGCTGCACCGGATCGCCGACCTCGTGGAGTCGCGCGACGCCCGCCTCGCGGAGCTGGAGTCCTTCGACTCCGGCCTGCCGATCACGCAGGCCCTCGGCCAGGCGCGCCGCGCCGCCGAGAACTTCCGCTTCTTCGCGGACCTGGTCGTGGCGCAGGCCGACGACACCTACAAGGTGCCCGGCCGCCAGATCAACTACGTCAACCGCAAGCCGATCGGCGTCGCCGGGCTCATCACCCCGTGGAACACGCCGTTCATGCTCGAGTCGTGGAAGCTCGCCCCCGCGCTCGCCACCGGCAACACCGTGGTGCTCAAGCCGGCCGAGTTCACGCCGCTGTCCGCGTCGCTGTGGGCCGGGATCTTCGAGGAGGCCGGGCTGCCCCAGGGCGTGTTCAACCTCGTCAACGGCCTGGGCGAGGAGGCCGGCGACGCGCTGGTCAAGCACCCCGACGTGCCGCTCATCTCCTTCACCGGCGAGAGCAGCACGGGCCAGCTGATCTTCGGCAACGCCGCCCCGTACCTCAAGGGCCTGTCGATGGAGCTCGGCGGCAAGTCCCCCGCCATCGTCTTCGCCGACGCCGACCTCGACGCCGCGATCGACGCGACGATCTTCGGCGTCTTCTCCCTCAACGGCGAGCGCTGCACGGCCGGCTCCCGCATCCTCGTGGAGCGCGCCGTCTACGACGAGTTCGTCGAGCGGTACGCCGCCCAGGCGAAGCGCGTGCGCGTCGGGTACCCGCACGAGAAGGACACCGAGGTGGGCGCGCTCGTGCACCCCGAGCACTTCGACAAGGTCATGAGCTACGTCGAGCTGGGCAGGACCGAGGGCCGGCTCGTCGCCGGCGGCGGGCGCCCCGAGGGCTTCGAGACGGGCAACTTCGTGGCCCCCACGGTCTTCGCGGACGTGAAGCCCGACGCCCGGATCTTCCAGGAGGAGATCTTCGGGCCCGTCGTCGCGATCACGCCCTTCGACACGGAGGCCGAGGCGCTCGAGCTCGCCAACGGCGTGAAGTACGGGCTCGCGGCGTACATCTGGACCAACGACCTCAAGCGGGCCCACAACTTCTCCCAGGCCGTCGAGGCCGGGATGGTCTGGCTGAACTCGAACAACGTGCGCGACCTGCGCACCCCGTTCGGCGGCGTCAAGGCGTCCGGCCTCGGCCACGAGGGCGGGTACCGCTCCATCGACTTCTACACCGACCAGCAGGCCGTGCACATCACGCTCGGCAAGGTCCACAACCCCACGTTCGGCAAGTGAACCGCCCTCCCCTTAGGACGCTGCAATGACGCACCTCAACGACCGCACCCTCACCTCCTCCGGCTTCTACGTGAGCCAGGAGGCGCCGATCCACTCGGACCACCCGATCGCCACGCCGTCCAGCCCCGCGCCCGACATCCTGCGCTGCGCGTACATGGAGCTCGTCGTCACGGACCTCGCGGCCTCCCGCGTGTTCTACGTCGACGTGCTGGGCCTGTACGTCACGGAGGAGGACGAGCAGAGCATCTACCTGCGCTCCACCGAGGAGTTCATCCACCACAACCTGGTGCTGCGCCAGGGCGAGGTGGCCGCCGTCGCCGCCTTCTCCTACCGCGTGCGCACGCCGGAGGACCTCGACAAGGCCGTCGCCTTCTACACCGAGCTCGGCTGCGAGGTGCGGCGCGAGCCGGGCGGCTTCACGAAGGGCATCGGCGAGTCGGTGCGCGTCGTCGACCCGCTCGGCTTCCCGTACGAGTTCTTCTACGCCACGGAGCACGTCGAGCGGCTGTCGTGGCGCTACGACCTGCACACCCCCGGCGAGCTGGTGCGGCTGGACCACTTCAACCAGGTCACCCCGGACGTGCCGCGGGCCGTGAAGTTCATGCAGGACCTGGGCTTCCGCGTCACGGAGGACATCCAGGACGACGCCGGGACGGTCTACGCGGCGTGGATGCGCCGCAAGCCCACCGTGCACGACACCGCCATGACCGGCGGCGACGGCCCGCGCATGCACCACGTGGCGTTCGCGACGCACGAGAAGCACAACATCCTCGCGATCTGCGACAAGCTCGGCGCGCTGCGGCGCTCCGACGCCATCGAGCGCGGTCCGGGCCGGCACGGCGTCTCGAACGCGTTCTACCTGTACCTGCGCGACCCCGACGGGCACCGCGTCGAGATCTACACGCAGGACTACTACACCGGCGACCCGGACAACCCCGTCGTCACCTGGGACGTGCACGACAACCAGCGCCGCGACTGGTGGGGCAACCCCGTCGTGCCGAGCTGGTACACCGAGGCGTCCCTCGTGCTGGACCTCGACGGCAACCCGCAGCCCGTCGTCGCCCGCACCGACGACTCCGAGATGGAGGTGACCGTCGGCGCCGACGGGTTCTCCTACACCCGCCGGAACGACGCCGACGGCGGCGGCGTGCAGGGGTTCAAGCTGGGAGCCACCCTGTGACGGGGGCCGACGGCGAGCGCACCCTCGACGACGACGCCGTCGTCGCCGTCGCCGACGAGCTCGCCGAGGCCGACCGCACCCGCACCCCCGTGCCGCTGCTCACCGCGCGGCACGAGGGGATGACGGTCGCGGACGCGTACGCCGTGCAGCGCACGTGGCGCGAGCGCGGGGAGGCGCGCGGCCGCCGCGTCGTCGGGCACAAGATCGGCCTGACGTCGAAGGCCATGCAGGCCGCGACCGGCATCACCGAGCCGGACTACGGCGTGATCTTCGACGACATGGTGCTGGAGTCGGGCAGCGTCGTGGAGCACGCCCGGTACTCGAACGTGCGGGTCGAGGTGGAGCTGGCGTTCGTGCTCGCGTCGCCGCTCGAGGGCCCCGGGACCACCGTCACCGACGTGCTGCGCGCCACCGACCGCGTCGTGCCAGCCCTGGAGATCCTCGACGCGCGCGTCGAGATGCCGGGACGCACCATCGTCGACACCATCAGCGACAACGCCGCCATGGGTGCCATGGTGGTGGGCGGGCGGCCCGTGCGGGTCGACGACGTCGACCTGCGCTGGGTGTCCGCCCTGCTGTACCGCAACGAGACCATCGAGGAGACGGGCGTCGCCGCGGGCGTGCTGGGGCACCCCGCCGCGGGCGTCGCCTGGCTCGCGAACAAGCTGGCGGCGCACGGCGACTCGCTCGCCGCCGGCGAGACCGTCCTGGCCGGGTCGTTCACCCGCCCCACGTGGGTGCACCCCGGCGACACCGTGCACGCCGACTACGGGACCCTGGGGGCCGTGACATGCCGCTTCGTCTGACCGACGGACCGACCACCGACCGCTCGCTCGCCGCGATGCTCGCCGAGGCCGCGGACGAGGGACGCCCCCTCGTCGGTGCCTGGTCCTCGATGGGCAGCCCCGTCGCCGCGGAGCTCCTCGCCGGCAGCGGGCTCGACGTCGTGCTCGTCGACGGCGAGCACGGGCCCAACGACCTCAGAGACGTCCTCGCGCAGCTCCAGGCCACCGCCGCGTACCCGGTCGCGACGCTGGTGCGCGTCCCGTCCGGCGACCCGGTGGGCCTCAAGCGGGTGCTCGACCTCGGCGCCACGAACGTCCTGGTGCCCATGGTCGACTCCGCCGCCGAGGCCGAGGCCGCCGTCCGCGCCGTCCGGTACCCGCCGGCCGGCGTGCGCGGCGTCGGCAGCGCGCTCGCCCGCTCGTCGCGCTGGGCCCGGGTGCCCGGCTACCTCGGTGGCGCGGACGACGGCATCACCCTCGTCGTCCAGCTCGAGACGCGCGCCGCGATCGACGACGCCGCCGCCATCGCCGGCACGGACGGCGTCGGCGCCGTCCTCGTCGGCCCCGCCGACCTCGCCGCGTCGCTCGGCCACCTGGGCCGGCAGGACCACCCCGAGGTCGTGGACGCGGTGCTCGGCGCGATCGCCGCCTGCCGCGCCGCCGGCACCCCCGTGGGCGTCAACGCCTTCGACCCGGCCATGGCCGACCGCTACCTCGACGCCGGGGCGGCCTACGTCGTCGTCGGCGCCGACGTCACCCTGATCGCGCGCGGGTCCGAGCAGCTCGCCGCGCGCGTCGCCTCCCGCACCACGACCCCGCAGCCGAAGGACGGTGGAACCCGATGACGACGACCACTCCGACATCTCCGACCAGCTCGACCAGCCCGCGCGAGCGCGCGGCCGAGCTCCTCACCAGCACCCCGACGGGCCTGCTGGTCGGCGGCACGTGGCGCGACGCGTCCGACGGCGGCACGTTCGCCGTCGAGAACCCGGCCACCGGGGAGACCCTGACCCACGTCGCCTCCGCGACGGGTGACGACGCCCGGGCCGCGATGGACGCCGCCGCGGCGGCGCAGGCGTCGTGGGGCGCGACGCCGGCGCGGGAGCGGGCCGAGATCCTGCGCCGCGGGTTCGCCCTCGTGCAGGAGCGGCGCGAGGACCTCGCGCTGCTCATGACGCTCGAGATGGGCAAGCCGCTCGCGGAGGCGCGCGGCGAGGTCACGTACGGCGGCGAGTTCCTGCGCTGGTTCGCCGAGCAGGCCACCCACGACGACAGCCGCTACGCCCGCACCCCCGAGGGCTCGCTGCGGATGCTCGTGCAGCGCCGGCCCGTGGGCCCGTGCCTGCTCATCACGCCGTGGAACTTCCCGCTCGCGATGGCCACCCGGAAGGTGGCGCCCGCCGTCGCCGCCGGCTGCACGATGGTGCTCAAGCCGGCCCGCCTCACCCCGCTGACGTCGCTCCTGTTCGCGCAGCTCATGGTCGAGGCCGGGCTGCCCGACGGCGTGCTCAACGTGGTGCCGTCGGCCTCCGCGTCGGCCGTGAGCGAGCCGGTGATGGCCGACCCGCGGCTGCGGAAGGTGTCGTTCACCGGCTCCACGCCGGTGGGGCAGGCGCTGCTGCGCTCCGCCACCGAGAACGTGCTGCGCACGTCGATGGAGCTCGGCGGCAACGCCCCGCTCGTCGTCTTCGAGGACGCCGACCTGGACGCCGCGGTCGACGGCGCCATGGCCGCCAAGCTGCGCAACGGCGGCGAGGCCTGCACCGCCGCCAACCGGTTCTACGTGCACGAGTCCGTGGCCGACGAGTTCGTCTCCCGCCTCGCCGAGCGCTTCCGCGCCGTCGTCGTCGGGAACGGCCTGGACGACGGCACCACGCTGGGCCCGCTCGTCGAGGCGAAGGCCGTGGACTCCGTCGCGGCGCTGGTGGACGACGCCGTCGCGCGCGGCGCGCAGGTCGTCGTCGGCGGAGAGCGCCCCGACGGCCCCGGCCACTTCTACCCCGCGACGCTGCTGCGCGACGTCCCCGCGGACGCCCGCTGCATGACGGAGGAGATCTTCGGCCCCGTCGCCCCGGTCGCGACGTTCGCCACCGAGGACGAGGCGGCGGAGCTCGCCAACTCCACCGAGTACGGGCTGGCGTCGTACGTGTTCACCGGGGACGTGCGCCGCGGGCTCGCGTTCGCCGAGCGGCTCGAGTTCGGTCTGCTGGGCCTCAACGCCGGCGTCATCTCCAACGCGGCCGCACCGTTCGGCGGCATGAAGCAGTCCGGCACCGGCCGCGAGGGCGGCTTCGAGGGCATCGCCGAGTACCAGGAGACGCAGTACGTCGGCATGCCGCTCTGACCGCGAGGTAGTACGGGCTCCGGCGAGGTAGTCCGGATCCCCGCGAGGTAGTCCGGATCCCCGCGAGGTAGTCCGGATCCCCGCGAGGTAGTTCGAGGCCCGGCGAGGTAGTCGACTACCTCGCCGGGCCTCGAACTACCTCGGCATCTTCGGAACTACCTCGCGGGTCAGCCCCAGACGAGTCCGCGCGCCGGGTCCTCGAGCACCTTCGCGACGTCGGCCAGGTAGCGGGCGGCGAGTTCGCCGTCGACCAGGCGGTGGTCGACGGACAGCGCGAGCTGCGTGACCCAGCGCGCCTTGATCTTGCCCTTGTGCACCCACGGCTGCCGGCGGATCGCGCCGAACGCGAGGATGCCCGCCTCGCCGGGGTTGAGGATCGGCGTGCCCGTGTCGGTGCCGAAGATGCCGACGTTGGTGATGGTGATCGACCCGTCCGCCATGTCCGCGGGCTGCGTGCGGCCCGCGCGCGCGGTGGACGTGAGGGTCGCGATCGCCTTCGCCAGGCCGAGCAGGTCGAGCGTGTGCGCGTCCTTGATGTTCGGCACGACGAGCCCGCGCGGCGTCGCGGCGGCGATCCCCAGGTTCACGTAGTGCTTGTAGACGATCTCCTGCGCGGCCTCGTCCCAGCTCGCGTTGATCTGCGGGTGCCGGTTGACCGCCAGCAGCATCGCCTTGGCGGCGACGAGCAGCGGCGTCACGCGCACGTCCGCGAAGTCCCGGTCCTCCTTGAGGCGGGCGACCAGCTTCATCGTCTTCGTGACGTCGATCGTCTGGAACACCGTGACGTGCGGGGCCGTGAACGCGCTGGCCACCATCGCCTCGGCCGTGCGCTTGCGCACCGACTTCACCGGCACGCGCGTCTGGCGGCCGTCCTGGCTGACCGTGCCCGACGCGAGCCACGGCTGGTCGTCGTCGGGGTACGTGGCGAGGGCCTTCGGCGCCGCACCCTCGGCGTGCGCGACGACGTCCTCCCGCGTGACGATCCCGCCCGGGCCCGTGGGGTGCACGGAGGCGAGGTCGACGCCGAGGTCCTTCGCCAGCTTGCGCACCGGCGGCTTGGCGAGCACGCGGGTGGTCGACGAACCGGGCGTCGCCGGCACGCTCGCCATCGGCTTCTCGATCGTCGGGGCGGCCGGGGCGGGGGCCGGTGCGTCGACGTCGAGGCGAGCGCTCGAGGTCGAGGTCCCGGACATCGACGTCGGGCGCTTCGCCTCGACCTCGGCGGCCGGGGCCGCGGCGCGCCGCCGTCGTCGGCCACCGCCCGCGCCCTCCCCGGTGCCGTACCCGACCAGCACGGAGCCCGAGCCCTCGCCCGACGTCTCCTCGGCGGCCGCGGCGGGCGCGTCCGACGTGCCGCCCGACGGCGCTCCGGCGGGGGCGTCGGTGGTGATCTCGATGATCGCGGTGCCGACGTCGACGGTGGTGCCCTCCTCGGCGAGGAGCGCCGTGACGGTACCGGCCCACGGCGACGGCAGCTCGACGAGCGACTTGGCGCTCTCGATCTCCACGATCACCTGGTTCACGGCGACGGTGTCGCCGACGGCGACGCGCCACTCGACGATCTCGGCCTCCGTGAGGCCCTCTCCCACGTCGGGCAGCGGGAAGCGCTGGGTCGTCATCGTTCTCCTCAGCTCGCTCTCGGTCGCTCTCAGTGGGCCAGCACGCGGTCGACGGCGTCGACGACGCGGTCGATGCTCGGCAGGTACTCGTGCTCGAGCTTCGCGACGGGGTACGGCGCGTGGAAGCCGCCCACGCGCAGGACGGGCGCCTCGAGCGAGTAGAAGCACTCCTCGCTGACGCGGGCCGCGACCTCGGCGCCGGAGCCGAGGAACGTCGGCGCCTCGTGGACGACGACGCAGCGGCCGGTCCGCTTCACGGACGCGACGACCGCGGTGACGTCGAGGGGCGAGATCGCGCGCAGGTCGACCACCTCGGCGCTGGTGCCCTCGGCCGCCAGCGTGTCGGCGGCCTTGAGCGCCGTCGCGACCGTCGGCCCGTAGGCGACGAGCGTGACGTCGGTGCCCTGCCGGGCGACGCGCGCCCGGTTGAGCACGTCGGCGCCGCCGGCCGCGGCCACCGTCGGGTAGGCGCCGGGCGTGACCTCGCCCTTGGACCAGTAGCGGCCCTTCGGCTCGAAGAACAGCACCGGGTCCGGCGACGCGACCGCGGCGCGGATCATGTCGTAGGCGTCCTGCGGCGTGGACGGCGAGACGACGCGCAGGCCCGGCGTGTGCGCGAACAGCGCCTCCGGGCTCTCCGAGTGGTGCTCCACCGCGCCGATGCCGCCGCCGTAGGGGATGCGGATGACGACGGGCACCTGGAGGCGCCCGCGCGACCGGTAGTGCATCTTCGCGAGCTGGGTCGTGATCTGGTCGTACGCCGGGAAGACGAACCCGTCGAACTGGATCTCGCACACCGGCCGGTAGCCGCGCAGCGCCATGCCGATCGCGGTGCCGACGATGCCGGACTCCGCGAGCGGGGTGTCGACCACGCGGTCCTCGCCGAAGTCCTTCTGCAGTCCGTCGGTGACGCGGAAGACGCCGCCGTTGCGCCCGACGTCCTCGCCCATGACGAGGACCTTCGGGTCCGACTCGAGCGCGGAGCGCAGGCCTTCCGTGATGGCCCGCGCGAACGTCAGGGTCTGCGGGGTTGCTGAGGTCATCGGGCCGCCCCCGTCGTCTCGTCCGTCTCGTTCTCGTACTGCTCGAACCACGCCCGCTCGGTCTGCACCTGGGCGTGCTCGGTGGCGTACACGTGCTCGAACATCGCGCTGGTGGGCGGGGCGCCCAGCTCGCGCACCTCGGTGCGCAGCCGCTCGCCCAGGGCGTCGGCCTCGCGCTCGATGCCGGCGGCCCAGCCGTCGTCCCAGCCGCCCTCGGCGCGCAGCAGCGCGGCGAGACGGTCGATCGGGTCGCGGCGGGCCCAGTGGTCCTCCTCGGCGCGGGCGCGGTAGCGGCTCGGGTCGTCGGAGGTGGTGTGGGCGCCCATGCGGTAGGTGTAGGCCTCGACGAACGTCGGGCCGCCGCCGGTGCGGGCGCGCTCGAGCGCCTCCGCCGTCACCGCGTAGCAGGCGAGGACGTCGTTGCCGTCCACCCGGACGCTGGGGATGCCGAAGCCCTCGCCGCGCTGGTACAGCGGGGCGCGCGACTGGCGCGACGTCGGCTCCGAGATGGCCCACTGGTTGTTCTGGAGGAAGAACACGACGGGCGCGTTGTTCACCGCCGCGAACACGAGCGCCTCGCTGACGTCGCCCTGGCTGGTGGCGCCGTCGCCGAAGTAGGTGACGACGGCGGCGTCGCGCGCGGCGTCGCCGGTGCCGACCGCGCCGTCGCGCTGCACGCCCATCGCGTAGCCGGTCGCGTGCAGCACGTGGGAGCCGATGACGAGGGTGTACAGGTGCACGTTGTGCTCGTTCGGGTCCCAGCCGCCGTGGTCCTCGCCGCGGTACAGGCGGAGGCGGTCGACCGGGTCGACGCCGCGCGTCTGGAGCACGCCGTGCTCGCGGTAGGAGGGGAACACGTAGTCCTGCGGCGACAGGGCGGAGGCCGACCCGACCTGGGCGGCCTCCTGGCCACGGCCCTGCGCGTACAGCGCGAGCTCGCCCTGCCGCTGCAGGGCCGTGGCCTCGTCGTCGAACCGTCGCGTCAGCACCATGTCGCGGTACAGGGCGCGCAGGTCCTCGGAGGTGAGGTGGTCGACACGCGAGCGGTAGGTCGCGTTGTCGGGTTCGACGACACGCTCGCCGGTGGGCGAGACGAGCTGGACCAGGGGTTCGACGTCAGCGGGCGCGACGTCGGCGGACCCGTCGACAGGCATCTTGTCGGGCTCGCCGGTGGTGGGCTGCGGCACGCGGTCTCCTTCGCTGACGGCCCCTGGGTGGGGCTGGGCTGCTCCGGCACGGAGGAGGTCCCGGCCCACCACGACGGTGACCACCGGAACCTACGCCTTCGTAGCCTACGCCAGCGTAGGTTGCCGTCCAGGGGGCAGACCCCCCGGCGGCGGTGCCAATGTCCCCCCGGTCATTTTGGAGGAATCCTCCAAGCGCGAGGGCGGTCGACGCTGGCCGCGCTGGTCAGCGCGGGTACCCCTGACCGGCCCGCAGCGCGTCCCGCTCGCGCAGCACGGGCCACCGCGAGAAGGCGAACACCAGGAACATCACCACGTTGAGGACCGGCACGATGCCGACCAGCACCCACCAGCCCGAGTAGCCGGCCTTCTGGATGATCCGGATGTACGCGATCAGGAAGATCACGGCGACCGCGAGGTAGACGATGATCGCGGCGGTGCCGAACAACCATCCGTAGTCGTCGGCGAGCTGGTCGTAGTCCACGGTGTCCATGGCGGGGAGTCTTCCGCCGCGGCGCGGCACCGCAACCGGAGCCGGGGCCGGGCGGCATGTCGGTGGCCGGCGGGATGCTCGGGGGACACCTCGATGAAGGGACCCGCCCATGAACGCGCAGTCGACGCCGACGCCCGTCAACCCGCCGCAGCTGCACCAGAACCCCGCGTTCGCGTGGGGCATGGTCCTGCCCGCCGGGCGCACGCTCTACGTCGGCGGGCAGAACGGCACGGACCCCGACGGCGCCCTCGTGGAGGGCGGCCTCGGCCCGCAGACCGAGCAGGCCCTGCGCAACGTGCTCGCCGTCCTCGAGGAGGCCGGCACGGACGCGGAGCACGTGGCGAAGCTGACGATCTACCTCGACCCGTCGGTGGACCCGAACGACGGCTTCGCCGCCTCGCAGAAGGTCTGGCAGGCGCGCACCGCCGTCACCGTCCTCGCCGTCGCCCCCGCACGGCCGGGCGCACTCGTCGAGGTCGAGGCCGTCGCGACCATCCCCGAGGGCTGACGCGCCCGCAGACGGCGCCCTAGGCTGACGGCCGTGCGCAGACACCGCGGTCGCGGGATCCTCCGGGTGGTAGCCGTGCTGGCGCTGTTCCTTGCCGTCGCCGACGGCTTTCGTTGGGGGAACCGCTGGTACGTCTCGACGATGTTCGAGGACTCCTCGCCCGAGTACGCCCTCGAGATCATCGCCAAGGCCCACGACGCGCTGGTGCACGGGCTGATCTGGCTCGTCGTCGCAGCCCTGGCCGCCGCCGTCGGGTGGCGGCTCCGGGTGGTGCGGCGGCCGGCGTGACCAGGTTCGACCGGATCGCGGGCGCACGCGTGATCCACGCCACCCCGCATGGCACGCTCGTGCGGTGACCGTCACCTCCGGCCGCGCCGACGCCGCCGACACCACCGCCCGCGGCCCCGCCGTCGACACCCTCGTCCACCTGCGCGCGGACGGCGTCAGCGTCCTGGTCGACGCCCGCGGCGGCGAGCTGCCCGCCGTCGTGCACTGGGGCGACGACCTCGGCCCGCTGACCGTCGACGACGCGGCCGCCGTCGTCGTCGCCGCGGCCGCCCCGCTCGTGAACAGCGGGCCGGACGAGCCGACGCGGCTCACCCTCGTGCCGGAGCCCCGCACGGGTTGGCTCGGCCGTCCGGGTCTCGTGGGCGAGCGCGACGGCGACGGGTGGTCGCCGCGCTTCACGACCACGGTCGCGACGCTCTGCGGCGGTCCGCTCGCCGGCGGCCTCACGGAGGCCGGCGCCGGGGCCCTGCGCGTCGAGGCGACGGACCCGGTCGCGGAGCTCACGCTCGTCCTCGACGTCGAGCTCACCGTGGACGGCGTGCTGCGGGTCAGGGCCGCGCTCCGCAACGACGGCGGCCCGTACCGGCTGCACGAGCTCGCCGTCGTCCTGCCCGTGCCGCCGCGGGCGCGCGAGGTCCTCGACCTCACGGGCCGGTGGGGCAAGGAGCGGGTGCCGCAGCGGCACGACCTCACGGTGGGCACGCACCTGCGCGAGGGCCGCCGCGGCCGCACGGGCTTCGACGCCGCCACCCTGCTGACCGCGGGGGTCCCGGGCTTCGGCTTCGGCCACGGCGAGGTGTGGGGCGTGCACGTGGCCTGGTCGGGGAACCACCGGCACTGGGCCGAGCGCCTCCCCACGGGCGAGCAGGTGCTGGGCGGGAGCGAGCTGCTGCTGCCCGGCGAGGTGACGCTCGCCGCGGGCGAGGAGTACGAGACGCCGTGGGTGTACGGCGTGCACGGCCACGGCCTGGACGCGCAGGCCGCGCGCCTGCACCGGATGCTCCGCCGCCGCACGGCGCACCCGCACGGCCCACGACCGGTGACCCTCAACGTGTGGGAGGCCGTCTACTTCGACCACGACCTGGCGCGTCTCACCGCGCTGGCAGACGCCGCGGCCGAGCTCGGTGTCGAGCGGTACGTGCTCGACGACGGCTGGTTCCGCGGCCGCCGGGACGACACCCGCGGGCTGGGCGACTGGGTGGTCGACGACGAGGTCTGGCCCGACGGCCTGGACCCGATCGCCGACCACGTGCACGGCCTCGGCATGCAGTTCGGGCTGTGGTTCGAGCCCGAGATGGTCAACCTCGACTCGGACCTGGCGCGGGCGCACCCCGAGTGGGTCATGGGTGCCGGCGGCCGGGTGCCGGTGCCGTCGCGGCACCAGCACGTGCTCGACCTGTCGAACCCCGACGCCGCCGCGTACGTGCTCGAGCGGATGAGCGCCGTCATCGGCGCCCACGGCGTGGACTACGTGAAGTGGGACCACAACCGCGACCTCGTCGACCCGGGCTCCGGGCTGGACGGGCGCCCCGTCGTGCACGCCCAGACGCTCGCCGCCTACGGGATCATGGCCGAGCTGCGGCGGCGGCACCCCGGGCTGGAGATCGAGTCGTGCTCGTCCGGCGGCGGACGGGTGGACCTCGGCGTCGCCGAGCACACCCAGCGCGTGTGGGTGTCGGACTGCACCGACCCGCTGGACCGCCAGCAGATGCAGCCCTGGACGGCGCAGCTGCTGCCGCTGGAGTACCTGGGCGCGCACGTGGCCGCGGACGTCAGCCACCAGACCCACCGCGCGCACTCGCTCGCCTTCCGCGCGGCGACCGCCCTGTTCGGCCACTTCGGGATCGAGTGGGACCTCACGCGCTCGACGCCCGAGCAGCTCGCCGACCTGGCCGGCTGGGTCGAGCTGTACAAGGCCGAGCGCGGCCTGCTGCACACGGGCACGCTCGTGCGCCAGGACGCGCCCGACGCCGACTCCCCGCAGGTGTGGGGCGTCGTCGCGACCGACCGGTCCCGCGCCCTGTTCCAGGTCGCGACCCTGACCCGGCCCGCCACCGCGCCGCCCGGTCGGCTGACCCTGCGCGGCCTGGACCCCGAGCGCCGGTACCGCGTCGCCCCTCTGTCGCTGAGCAGTGAGGCGTTCGGCGCCTGGAACGTGCCGCCGTGGTTCGCGCTGCCGTCCGCCGACGGCGCGCTCGCCTCCGACGGCATCACGCCGCTGCCGCGGCCGGCCCGGCCCGGCGACGTGCCCCGCGGCACGGTGCTCACCGGGCGCGCGCTCGCGGTCGCCGGCCTGCAGGCGCCGGAGGCCGCACCCGGCACGTCGCTCGTGCTGCGGGTGGAGGCCGTCGGCTGACGGCCCTCCCGGCTAAGGTCAGACCATGCCGACGCCGCCTGCCGCCCCTGCCACGACGATCCTCACCGCCGTCGGCGAGGAGTGGGCGGGCTCCGTGCTCGACCCCGCGGTGCGCGACCGGCTGGCCGCCCACGGCCCGGTCGTCGACCTCGGGGCCGCCGACGACGCCGCGCTCGCCGCCGCGCGCGTGCTCGTCACGGGGTGGGGCGCCGCGGAGCTGGACGCCGCGCTGCTCGACCGGCTGCCGCGCCTGGAGCTCGTGGCGCACGCGGCCGGCTCGGTGCGCGGCATGGTCACGCCGGAGGTGTGGGCACGCGGGGTCCGGGTCACGTCGGCGGCGCACGCCAACGCGCGCGCCGTCGCGGACTTCACCGTGTCGATGGTGCACCTGGCGGTGAAGAACGCGCTGCGGCTCGGCCTCACGGCCGCCCGGGAGCACTCGATGCCGGGGCGCGACGGGATCCGCGGCCTCGACGGCGCCACGGTCGGCCTGGTCGGGTTCGGGCTCATCGCGCGCCTCGTCGCCGAGGCCCTGCGCCCGCTCGACGTGCGCGTGCTGGTGCACGACCCGTACTACGACGCCGACGACGCGCGCCGGGCGGGCGTGGAACCGGTCGGCCTGCCCGAGCTGCTCGCGGCGAGCGACGTCGTCTCCGTGCACGCCCCGCTCACGGACGGCACGCGCGGCATGCTGGGCGCCGACGAGCTCGGCCTGCTCGCGCCGTCCGCCACCCTGGTCAACACCGCGCGCGGCGGGCTCGTCGACCACGACGAGCTGGCCCGCATGCTCGCGGACCGGCCGGACCTGTTCGCCGTCCTCGACGTCACCGAGCCCGAGCCGCTGCCGGCGGGGCACCCGCTGCTCGGCCTGGGCAACGTCTTCCTCACCCCGCACGTCGCCGGCTCGCTGGGCACCGAGGAGGCCCGGCTGGGCCACGCCGCCGCGGACGAGGTCGACCGGTGGGCCGCCGGCGAGCCGTTGCGGCACGAGGCACGGCCCGAGCAGCTGCCCTTCACCGCCTGAGCGCACCCTCAGCGCCCCGCCCGGAGGCCGCCGAGCCCCCCCCCCCCCCCCCGCGGGCGGGGGGCGGGGGGGGGGAGGGGTGTGTTTTTTTTTTGTTTTTTTTGTTGTAGGGGGGGCGGGCGGTTTAAA
>NZ_JBHTVT010000003.1:130905-282618 GCF_042792795.1 Isoptericola sp. NPDC056605
CGCCCCCGGGGGCCCTTTAAACCCCTCAACCCCCCCCCGGGGGGGCCCGCCGGCCTCTCGCGTGTTCACTGTTGTGTGATTTTGTGTTCTGATCTGTTCGCTCGCGGGCCAAGTTGTTACCGCACCGAGACCGCAGGAGTTTGACCAGATCGGCCAAGATCGGCCAGAGTGTGTCGCGGACACCAGCTCATCACCCTCGTTGCCGAGGTTGACCCACAGGGACGTGGACATGACGAGTTCACAAACTCACACTCTTGAACACAGAAACTCACAGACGACACCACGACGGCTCAGCGACGGACAGTTCGCCGTCCTGCTGCTCCTGCCGGGCGTCGCTCTGCTGGCCGGCGTCGTGCTCTACCCGCTCATCGCGGCACTGGTCACGGCGTTCTTCGAGCAGAGCCTCGTGCTGCCCGGACGCACGTTCGTCGGGCTGCAGAACCTCGTGGACGTGCTGCAGGGCGACTTCCTGCGGCTGCTGCGCCAGACGCTCGTCTTCACGCTCGGCACCACGATCCTGCCGTTCGTGGTCGGCTTCGCCCTCGCGCTGGCGCTGAACACGAGGATCCGCGGCGCCAAGGTGCTGCGCGGCCTCATGCTCATCCCCTGGCTCGTGCCCGGCGTCGTCGTCTCGTTCCTGTGGATGTGGATCTTCAACGCCAACTACGGCGTGATGAACGCGCTGCTCCAGACGGTCGGCCTCGTGGACGAGCCGCAGGCGTGGCTCGCCCAGCCGGGCACCGCGATGGGCGCCGTGATCCTCGCGAAGACCTGGCAGTCGTTCCCCTGGATGATGGTCATGCTCCTGGCCGGCCTCCAGACCGTGCCGGTCGAGCTGCACGAGGCCGCCGAGATGGACGGTGCGGGCACCGTGCGCCGGTTCTTCTCCATCACGCTGCCCCACCTCAAGGGCATCGTCGGCCTGGTGCTGCTGCTGGAGTTCATCTGGAACTTCCAGCACTTCGACATCATCTACGTCCTCACCGGCGGCGGCCCCGCGGGTGCCACCCAGACGTTCGCCACCGCCGTGTACGAGACCGCCTTCCAGGGCTACGACCTCGGCAAAGCCGGCGCGCTCGGCCTGCTGTGGATGGTCCTGCTCATGGCGCTCGTCGTCGTGTACGTCCGCTTCTCGGAGAAGGGAGAGGAGCGATGAGCGCGACGACGCAGCTCCCCGCCGCGCCCACCCCACCGTCGGCGTCCTCCCCGGCCGACGACGCGCCCCGCCCGCCGCAGCGCCTCCGCCGCGGCGCGCTGCGGTCGGAGCGCCCCGGCGTGCGGATCGCCGCCTGGGCCACCGTCGTCGTCTGCGGCGGGTTCGGCCTGCTGCCGGTGTACTGGCTGCTCGCCACGTCGCTCACGCCGCGCGACCAGGTGTTCAGCTACCCGCCGAAGTTCTTCCCGTCGGCGCCGACGCTGGACGCGTTCGCCTCGCTCGCCTCGAACGACCAGCTGTTCGGCTACCTGCGCAACAGCGTCATCGTCTCGGTGATCACCGCGGTGCTGTCGGTGCTCGTCTCGGCGTACATGGGCTACTCGTTCTCCAAGTTCCGCTACCGCGGCCGTCGCTCGCTCATGTACCTGGTGCTGGCGTCGCAGATGTTCCCGCAGGCGCTGCTGCTGGTCACGCTCTACAGCGTGTTCAGCGCCTACAACCTGCTGAACACGTACACCGCGCTGGTGCTGAGCTTCACCACGTTCACGCTGCCGCTGTGCGTGTGGATGCTCAAGGGCTTCTTCGACACCATCCCCGACGAGCTCATCGAGGCGGCGCGGGTCGACGGCGCCTCCCGGCTGCGGATCATCCACTCGATCGTGCTGCCGCTGGCCGCGCCGGGCCTCATCGCCGCGGGGCTGTTCGCCTTCGTCCGCGGGTGGAACGACTTCGTCTTCGCCCTCACCCTCGCCGGCCCGGAGAAGCAGACCCTGCCGCCCGGCCTGGTCAACACGTTCATCGGCGAGGCCTCGACGGCGTGGCCGGAGCTCATGGCGGCGTCGCTCGTCGTCTCGCTCCCGGTCGCCATCGCGTTCATCGCCCTGCAGAAGTACCTCGTCGGCGGCCTCACCGCCGGCGCCGTCAAGGGCTGACCGAGCCCGCGACGCCCGTCGTCTCCACCCACCTTCCCACCCCGAACGACCCTCGATGCGGAGGACCCCCATGTCTCTCACCCTTCCCCAGAGCGCCATGTCGCGACGTCGCGTGCTCCAGCTGCTCGGCATCGGCGCCGGCACCGCCGCCCTCGCCGCCTGCGCGCCGTCCGCCGGCTCCGCGACCGGCAGCGCCGCGTCGGCCGCCGCGACCGGCGGCGCGAAGACGGACTTCGCGTTCTCGTCGTGGTCGTTCACCGAGGAGGCCGCGGCCCCGGCCCTCGAGGCGATCGTCAAGGCCTACCAGGACCAGGCCGGCGTCACCGTGAAGGACGTCTCGTTCCCCTACAACGAGTACATCAACCAGCTCACGCTGCAGGTGAAGGGTGGCCAGTTCACCGGCGCGGCGCACGTCGACGTCGCGTGGCTCGGCTCGCTCGCCGCCATGGGCAAGCTGCAGGACCTGTCGGCGCTGACCGAGGGCCGCGGCTACACCGACGCGGCGCTGTCGGCGGCCCAGTTCGACGGCGTGCAGTACGGCCTGCCGTGGACCATCGGCGCCATCGGCCTCGTCGCGAACTCCGAGATCCTGCAGAAGGCGGACATCGACCCCGACGCCTTCCCGGCCACGGTCGACGAGTTCGAGAAGGCGCTCAAGGACCTCAAGGGCCTCGGCGGCGGGCTGATCCCCTACGCCGCGTCCACCAAGGCGGCCCAGCTCAAGGACATCCTCATCTGGATGGAGACGTTCGGCAGCCCGCTCGTCGACGGCGACACCGTCACCATCGGCGACGACGCGTCCGTCGAGGCCGTGACCTGGTACAAGTCGCTGTACGACCAGAAGCTCATCGCCGCCGACGTCGACCGCTTCGACGCCCGTTCCCTGTTCGCGCAGGGCCGCGCCGCGATCTACGACGACGCCCCCGTCGGCCGCAACGCCGTCCAGGAGGAGTCGCCCGACAAGGACCTCGGCAGCAAGCTGACGCCGCTGTCCCGCCCGGTGCTCACGGCGGGCGAGACCCCCCGTGCGCTGGTGTGGGGCGGCGCGATCGCCGTCGTCGACGGCGAGGGCGCCGGGACCGCCGCCGACTTCGCCCAGTTCGCGACGTCCGACCTCGACACGGTGCTGGCCGACTACGAGGTGCGCGGCCTGCCCCCCGTCACCACGGAGGCGCAGCAGTCCGACGTCGTCGCCGCCGACACCTTCGGGTCGCTGTTCAACGAGCGCATCACCGCGACGTCGACGAGCAACCCGTTCTGGAAGTTCACCGCGTACTCGCAGGTCGAGACGGTCATCGCCGAGCAGGTGCAGGCCGTGCTGGTCGGCAAGACCGACGCGAAGACGGCCATGAAGAAGGCCGGCGAGGCAGCGCAGAAGCTGGTCGGCTGATGGGCCGCCGGACCGCCCGCGGGGTCGCCCTCGCGTCGGCGGCGCTCGCCCTGGTCGCCGGCACGTCCCTCGCCGGCGCGGCGTCGGCGGCGCCCGCCGGCGTGAGCGCGCAGGGGAAGCACGCCGAGACGATCGAGCAGCTCCCCTACCCGGTGGACCGCTCCAACAACGCGGGCTGGTGGACGCCGCTCGACGTGGTGGACGGCGTCACCTACATGGCGTTCGACTCCCCCGCCGCCGACGCCGCGCGCCACGAGGTGCACGTCGCGGCGAAGGGCGCCGACGGCGCGTGGACCGTCGGCTGCCTGCGCGCCGACGACGGGTCCTGCGCGACGTTCCTGGACGACAGCGGGCACGACCAGCCGTCGATCGTCGTGGACGGCGAGGGCACGATCCACGCGTTCGTGTCGATGCACCACGTGCCGTGGCAGTACTACCGGTCGACGACGCCGGGCGACGTCACGTCGCTGGTCGACGCGAGCGCCGACCTGCCGGACCAGGGCGTCCCCATGACCTACCCGGTCACGGCACGCGGCGCCGACGGCGACGCGTACGTCATGGTGCGCGGCGGCCGGGACGAGGCCACCGTGCGCGACGGCCGCCTGTACCGCTTCGACACCGCGGCGGGCACCTGGTCGCGGGTGGCGGTCTTCGCCTCGGGCACGGGCGCGTCGGTCTACCCGGACGACCTGGAGGTCGGCACGGACGGGCGCCTGCACGTGCTGTGGGAGTGGCACCGCTGGGCCGCCGGCCCGTACCGGCACCTGGGCTCCTACGCGGTCTACGACCCGAAGGACGACTCGTGGCACGACGCCGCGGGCAACGCCCTGAGCACGCCGATCGCCCCGTCCGCGGGCGGCGCCGTGGTCTACCAGCCGTTCACCGACGGCGAGTCGCTCCAGACGGACGGCCCGACGGTGCAGACCGCCAAGCTGGCCGTGCACGGCGACACGCTCGCCGGCGTCGTCTACCGCTACGCCGCGGCGAAGGCCGGCGGCACGCCGGACCGCTTCGACGTGCGGTTCGCGCAGTGGGACGGTTCCGCCTGGCAGCGGGAGACCGTGATCGACGCCGACGACCTGGGAGCCGGGACCGACACCGTGGCCGCGCTCGACGCCACCTCCGCGGCGGGGACCACCCGGGCGTACGCCGTCGTGCAGGGCACGGTCGACGGCCAGGTCCGCACGCAGGTGGTCCGCGCGGAGCGCGGGCCGGCCGGCGGGCAGTGGCGCTTCGCCGGGCTCGGCGACGTGCAGGTGGGGCAGCAGCGCCTCGCCGCGCGCACGATCCGCACCGGCCCCTCGTCGGGCACGGACGTGCTGTACGTGAGCGCCGCCGAGTCGGGGCCGACGTCGGGCACGCTGTTCCACGCCCGCGTGCCCCGCACGGGCGGGCCCCTGGTCGGCAGCCCGATCGCGGACGTCGTGGCGGGGGTCCGCGGCGAGGACGGCGGTGACCCGGGCACCCCGGGGCCCACCGGCAACCTCGCCCTCGGCGGCACCGTCACGGCATCGTCCGCGCTGCGCGCCGACACGGGCGGCGACAAGGCCGTGGACGGCCTCCTCACCGACGCCAGCCGCTGGATCTCCGCCGCGGACGACGCCACCCCCACGCTCACCGTCGCCTGGGACGACGCCGCCCCGGTGGCGTCGGTCCGGGTGCACAGCGGCTACCGCGCCGCCGTCGACCCGGCCTCGGCCGTGCTGCGCGACTTCACGGTCGAGCTGCACGCCGCCTCGGGCTGGGTCGAGGTCGGCTCCGTCACCGGCAACACGTCGGGCACCGTCACCGTCCCCACCCCCGGCGTCACGGCCGACCAGGTCCGCCTGGTCGCCACCGACCCGTCGGCGTCCGAGACCGACGTCGCCCGGGTCTTCGAGATCGAGGTGCTGGCCGCGGGCTGACGCCCGTGCCCCGCGCCGCACACCCACCCCTGCACCACCAGAAGCACCGCGTTCGACCAGCACAACCACCGGATTGAGGACTGAGAGATCATGCGCACGCAGACCGTCGAGGCGGACGTCGTCGTCGTCGGAGGAGGGCTCGCCGGCGTCAGCGCGGCGGTCGCCGCCGCGCGGCTGGGCCGCCAGGTGGTGCTGGTGAACAACCGGCCCGTGCTGGGCGGCAACTCCTCCTCCGAGGTGCGGGTGTGGGTGTGCGGCGCCACCGCGCACGGCAACCAGCGCTGGGCCCGGGAGACCGGGATCGTCGGCGAGATGTACGTCGAGAACCAGTACCGCAACCCGGAGGGCAACCCGGTCTACTGGGACGACGTCGTGCTGGACACCGTCCGCCGGGAGAAGAACATTCGGCTGTTCCTCAACACGGACGTGCGCGACGTCGCCGCGACCGGCCCCGACGACGCGCGCCGCATCGAGTCCGTCACGGGCTGGACGATGGGCTCGGAGATCCTCACGACGTTCACCGCGCCGGTCTTCCTCGACTGCACCGGTGACGGCCTGGTCGGGCACCTGGCGGGCGCACGGTACCGGCTCGGCAAGGAGTCCCAGGCGGAGTTCGGGGAGGAGTGGGCGCCGCCGGAGCCGGTGCGCGAGTTCCTCGGCTCCACGCTGCTCTTCTACACCAAGGACCTCGGCCACCCGGTGAAGTACGTGGCGCCGGAGACCGCGATCGACATCACCACCACGCCCATCCCGATGAACCGCGTGATCCGCAGCGGCGACTCGGGCGCCCACTACTGGTGGATCGAGTGGGGCGGCGAGCTCGACATCGTCGACGACAACGAGCGCATCCGCGACGAGCTGCGCGGCGTGATCCTCGGTATCTGGGACTACATCAAGAACTCCGGCAAGTTCGACGCCGACAACCTCACGCTCGAGTGGATCGGCAACGTGCCGGGCAAGCGCGAGTACCGCCGCCTGATCGGCGACTACACGCTGCACCAGGGCGACGTCGTCGACCAGACCGTCTTCGAGGACGGCGTCGCGTTCGGCGGCTGGTCCATCGACCTGCACCCCGCCCAGGGCATGTACGCCGAGGGCGCCGGCGCGCTGCAACGGTTCTCCGAGGGCGTCTTCGAGATCCCCTTCCGCTCCCTGTACTCCGTGAACGTGGAGAACATGCTGTTCGCGGGTCGCGACGTGTCCGCCACGCACATCGCCTTCGGCGCCGCGCGCGTCATGGCGACGTGCGGCGCGATGGGCCAGGCCGCGGGCACGGCGGCGGCCCTGTGCGTGGAGCACGGCACCACCCCGCGCGGGATCTACACCGACCACCTCGACGAGCTGCGCCAGACGCTGCTGCGCTGGGACGCGCCCGCCGTCGGCATCGCCAACACCGACCCGCACGACCTCGCCCGCCGCGCCCGGGTCACCGCGTCCAGCACGACGACGCGGGTCGCCGCGCCCGTCGCCGAGCCCAGCGACGGCGACCCCTACGACGCGTACGACGTCTACGACCTCGACGTCGACCTCGGCATCGTGCTGCCCGTGGACCCGCGCCTCGACACGGTCGAGCTGCTCGTCTCCGCCCGCCGCGACACGACGCTGTCGGTCGAGGTGTTCTCCACCGGCAAGCCGCAGAACGTGGTGCCCGCCCACCTGGAGGCCAAGACCGACGTCGTCGTGCCGGCGGGCGACGAGCGCTGGGTCACGGCGCACGTGCCGTTCGCCCCCGACGTGCCGCAGAACGCCGTCGTCGTGCTGCGCGCCAACCCGGACGTCGCCGTCCGCCTCACCTCCCCGCTGCCGGCCGGGGTGCTCACGCTGGTGCATCGCGTCGACAACGACGACCAGAACGTGCAGATCAGCTCCGAGGAGCTGCTGGTGCAGTGGCCCACCAAGCCGCTGCGCGGGCGGTCCGTCGTGTTCCGCGCCGGCCCGGACACCCGGGCGCTCGCGCCGGAGCGCGCGACGAGCGGCTACCACCGCAACCACGGCGGCCCGAACCTCTGGGCGTCCTCGCCGATGGTGGCGGGCCGCGACGAGTGGCTGCGCCTCGACTGGGACGAGCCGGTGACCGCGCGCGAGGTCCGCCTCGTGCTCGACGACGACCTCGACGTCGAGCTGAACACCCTGCACCATCACCGCACGCCCGACGAGATCATGCCGACCCTGGTCAAGGACTACCGGGTCGAGGTGCTGCCGGCGGACGGGGGCGACTGGGTGACGGTGGCCGACGAGACCGACAACCGGTGGCGCCTGCGCACCCACCCGCTGCCCGACGACCTCGGCGCGCTGCGGGCCGCGCGGCTCGTCGTCCGCGCCACGAACGGCTCGGCGCAGGCCCGCGTGGTCGCGCTGCGCGTGCAGGAGTGACCGTGCCCCATGCAGGACTCACCCGCACCGCGCGCAGCGTCGCGACGGTGTCCCGGACGGCGGACCGGGCTACGCTGACCGCCGTGCACAGGAAGGAGCGCACCGGCATCGTGGCGCTCGCCGTGCCGGACCTCGAGGAGCCGTACTTCGCCGAGCTCACGGCGCTGCTCGTGCGGCGCGCCGACGAGCGCGGGCTGTCGATCCTCATCCAGCAGACCGCGGGCGACCACGAGCGCGAGGTGGACGTCGCCAACGGCATCGGGCTGCCCCCGACCGACGGGCTCATCCACATCCCCCGCGCCCTGTCCGTGGCCGACCTGACGCGCCGCACCTCCCCCGGGCCGTTGGTGCTGCTCGGCGAGCACATCCTCGTCAGCCCCTTCACGCACGTGACGATCGACAACCGGGCCGCGTCGTACGCCGCCACCGAGCACCTGGCGTCGGTCGGGTGCCGACGGGTCGCGTTCGTCGGCCCGCGGGACGCGCGCCCCTCGGACGCCGCCGACCGCCGGTACGCCGGCTACCGCGAGGCCGTCGCCGCGCTCGGGATCGCGGACGACCCCGCGCTCGTCGCCCAGGTCGAGTCGTTCACCCCCGCCGAGGGGCGGCGCGCCGTCCGCGACCTGCTGGAGCGTGGCGTCGAGCTCGACGGCATCGTCTGCTCCAACGACTCGGTCGCGTTCGGGGCGCTGCCCGCCCTGCACGAGGCCGGGCGGCGCGTCCCCGACGACGTCGCCGTCGTCGGGATCGACGACGTGCGCGGCGCGCAGTTCGCGACGCCGTCGCTCACGTCCGTCTCCCCCGACAAGGAGGCCCTCGTCGAGCGCGCGCTGAGCGAGCTGGAGCGGCAGATCGCCACCCCGCCGGGTGCCAACCTGCCGGTGCAGCACGTGGTCGTGGACGCGCGCGTCGTGCGGCGCGCGAGCACCGCCCGCTGACGGGTGGCGCCGCCCGACAGCGTGCCGGAGCACGGCGGTCAGTCGACCGGCACCACCCAGAGCTCGCCCACGTGCGCCTCCAGCAGCTCGCGCGCGTCGTCGTCCAGGCCGTCGTCCGTCACGAGGTGCTCCACCTCGTGCAGGTCGACGATCGTCGTGAGGCCGACGACGCCCCACTTGGTGTGGTCGGCGAGCACGACGGCGTCCTGGCCCGCGGCCAGCAGCGCGCGGTCGGTCTCCGCCTCCAGCAGGTTGGGCGTCGTGAGGCCTGCGTGCAGGTCGACGCCGTGCACGCCGAGGAACGCGAGGTCGAGGTGCAGGTGCTCCAGCGACCGGACCGCGACGGGGCCCACGAGCGCGTCGGACGGCGTGCGCACGCCGCCGGTCAGCACCACGGACTGCGTGTACGGCTCGTCGGAACGGTCGGGGCGGCGGAACACCTCCGCGACCGGCAGCGAGTTGGTCACCACGGTGAGGTCCGGGACGGCGCGCAGCTCCTGGGCGAGCACCCACGCCGTCGTGCCGCCCGAGAGCCCCACGGCCATGCCGGGCTCCACGAGCTGCGCGGCGCGGCGGGCGATGGCCCGCTTGGCCCCGACCTGCTGCTGCACCCGCGAGGCGAACCCGTGCTCCTGCACGGCGCCCGCGTCCCCGCGGGTGGTGGCCCCGCCGCGCACCCGGTCGAGCTCGCCCGCGTCCGCGAGCGCCTCGATGTCCCGGCGCACCGTCATCGCGCTGACGCCCAGCTCCTGCGCCAGCTCCGTGACGCTCGCGGCGCCCCGGCGGCGCACCTCGGCCACGATCCGCGACCTGCGTTCTGCGACGAGCACCCGCTCCCCTTTCGACCCGCGGCACAGTCTGTCACGCAGCGTGCCGCCCGTTCCCCCGGACCTCGAGAACCTGGAGCTCCCGTGACCCTGCCCGCCCCCTACGACGCCTGGTTCCCGGACAGCCCGATCGACGGCACCTACGGGTACGACGAGGCCGGCCTGCGGGCCGTGCCGCCCGCCGCCGAGCCGGACGGCTTCGCCGACCTGTGGCGGTCGTGGCACGCCGCGGCGCGCGGGGTCCCCGCCGACGTCGTGGCCGAGCCGGCGGGCCGCCGGGGAGCGCACGAGGTCTCCGTGGTGACGTTCACCGCCGACGGCGGTCTGCGCCTGCGCGCGTGGCTGGCGCTCCCCGTGGACGGCCCGGTCCGGGTGGGGATCGTGCACGGCCACGGGTACGGCGGGCGCGAGGCGCCGTCGTTCGAGCGGGTGCCGCACGACGCGGCGGTGATCTTCCCCGTCGCGCGAGGGCTCGGGACGCTCAACGCCGGGGTCGGGGCGCCGGACGTGAGCACCGCGCACGTGCTCGCCGGGATCGAGGACGTCGAGACGTACGTGCTCGGCCGCTGCGCCGTCGACCTGTGGCACGCCGCGACCGCGCTGCAGGAGGCGCTGACCGACGTCCCGGGCGTGCCCGCCGACCTTCCCCTGTACTACGCGGGGACCAGCTTCGGCGGCGGCGTCGGCGCGCTGGCCGTGCCGTGGGACGACCGGTTCGTGGGCGCCACGCTGGAGGTGCCGAGCTTCGGCCAGTACGACGAGCGCCTCGCCGTGCCGTGCACCGGCAGCGGCGAGGCCCAGCGCGCGTACGTCGCGGAGCACCCGGAGGCCCGCGCGGTCCTCGCGCTCACCGACGCGTCCGTCGCGGCGACGTACCTGCGGGTGCCGACCCGCGTGGAGTGCGCCCGGTGGGACGCGCACGTGCCGCCGCCCGGGCAGTTCGGCGTGGCGGCCGGCGTCTCCGCCGCCGAGCGCGCCGGGACCGGGGCGGAGCTGGAGCTGGCGGTGCACTCCGCCGGTCACGCGGAGTACCCGGGCCAGGCGCGCGAGATGGCGGCGGCGTTCGCCGCCACGCGCGAGCACGTCGCGCGGGCCGTAGCCCGCGCGACGCGGTAGGGCCTCAGTTCCAGTTGTCGATCTTCACGTCCCGGGGCGACGGCGCGGCGTCGCCGCCCTCGACCTGGGCCTTGAGGCTCTGCAGGAACGTGGCCCACTTGGTGCTGCAGTGGTGCATGAACTCGACGGGCTCGCGCCAGCCGCGGTGCGCGAACAGCAGGATCGTCCAGTCGCCGTCCTGGCGCAGGTCCCACTCGACCGTCGTGCCGACCCACTCGTCCGGGCCGCCGACGACGCGCCACACCACGCGCTCGCGCGGTCGCAGCTCCTCGACCGCCATCACGAACCCGCCGTCGGGGAAGCGGAACTCGATCTTCCCGCCGAGGCCGGCGTCGCCGGTCGTCTCCTCGGTCCACCAGCCGGCGAGACCGTCCACGGTCGTCAGCGCGTCGTACAGCTCCTGGGGCGTCGCGGTCGTCGTCCCGATCCTGTGCAGGATGTCCACCATCGTCGTGCTCCTCTCAGCTCGGTGCTGCTCAGCTCTGCCGTGAGCTCTGGATCGCCTCGGCGATCCCCTTGATGCGCTGCAGGCGGCGGTCCCAGGTGCGGCCGACGGCGGCCAGCTGGTCGGCGGCGCGCGCGAGCTGGGCGGCGTCGACCTCGCACCGCTTCTCCCGGCCCGCGGTCGTCGACCGGACGAGCCCGGCGCGGTCGAGCACGTCGAGGTGCTTCGCCACGGCCTGCCGCGTCACCGGCAGCTGCCGGCTCAGCGACGACGCGGTGCCGCCGCCGTCCGCGAGCAGCAGGTCGAGGATGCGGCGCCGGGTGGGGTCGCCGATCGCGGACCAGAGCGCGTCGTCGACCGGCGACGACGTCCCGGTCATGAGCGGACCTCCAGCGACGCCGCGTAGGTCACCAGCCGCGGCAGGTAGTAGGTCCAGCCCTCGACGTGCTCGCGGTAGCGCTGCTCGAGGACCGCGATCTCCCAGCCCTGCTCGCGGAAGCCGGTCTCGGTCATGCGCAGCAGCGTCCCGTCGCCCGACGGCACGAGCTCGAAGGTGACGAGCAGGGAGTTGCCCGGCGCCGCCTCCTGTCCCGCCGGATGCGTCCAGCGGAACGAGAAGGTCCGCGGCGGCAGCGACTCGACGACGGTGAGCTGCTCGACCGTCCGGTCGGCGCCCTCGCCGAACGCGATCTCCCCGGTGCCGCCGGACACGGGGTCGTACCGGGCGTCGTCCGGCCACCACTGGCGGACGTGCTCCGGGCTGCTCACCACCTCGAAGACGACCTCCGGCGCCGCCTCGACGTAGACCTCCCGTTCGATGCTTCCCAGCTCGCTCGTCGACCCCATGACCCCTCCTGCAACTAGTGGTTGCGCATCACCGTAGCCCGCAGGCCAGGGATGCGCAACCACTAGTTGCAGAACGGGTGGGTCTCGCTACCGCCGACGCGTGGCCAGGAACTCCCCGATGCGGCCGATCGCCTCGGTGAGGACCTCCTCGTCGGGCAGCGTGACGAGGCGGAAGTGGTCGGGCTCGAACCAGTTGAACCCGGTGCCGTGGGTGACCAGGATCTTCTTGGCCCGCAGGAGGTCGATGACGAACGCCTCGTCGTCCTCGATCGGGTACATCTCCGGGTCGAGGCGCGGGAAGCAGTACAGCGCGCCCTTCGGGCGGACGGACGTGACGCCGGGGATCTCGTTGAGCAGCTTGTCGGCCAGCATCGCCTGGTCGTAGAACCGGCCGCCGGGCACGATGAGCTCGTCGATCGACTGGTAGCCGCCCAGCGCCGTCTGGATGGCGTGCTGCGCGGGCACGTTCGCGCACATGCGCATGTTGGCCAGCAGGGTGAGGCCCTCGAGGAACTCGGTGGCGGTCTCCTTCGGGCCCGACACCATGACCCAGCCCGCGCGGTAGCCGCAGACGCGGTACGCCTTGGACAGGCCGCTGAACGTCAGGCACAGCACGTCGTCGCCCGCCGCGGCCGCGGCGTGGTGGTGCGTGGCGCCGTCGAACAAGATCTTCTCGTAGATCTCGTCGGTGAGGACGACGAGGTCGTGGCGGCGGGCGATGTCGACCATCGCCTCCACCATCTCCTTGCTGTACACGGCGCCGGTGGGGTTGTTCGGGTTGATGATCACCATGGCGTGCGTGTTCTCGGTGATCTTCGACTCGAGGTCCTCGAGGTCCGGCATCCAGCCGTTCTCCTCGTCGCACCGGTAGTGCACGGCCGTACCGCCGCACAGCGTGACGGCGCCCGTCCACAGCGGGTAGTCCGGCGCGGGGACGAGGATCTCGTTCCCCTCGTCGACGAACGCCTGCAGCACCATCGAGATGAGCTCCGAGACGCCGTTGCCGATGAACACGTCGTCCACGCTCGTGTCGCGCAGCCCGCGCGACTGGTAGTACTGCGCCACCGCGGTGCGTGCCTCGTAGATGCCGCGGGAGTCGCTGTATCCCTGCGCCTCCGGCAGGTGGTGCACGACGTCGGCCTGGATGGCCGCCGGTGCCTCGAAGCCGAACGGCGCCGTGTTGCCGATGTTCAGCTTGAGGATGCGGTGGCCCTCGGCCTCGAGGCGCTGGGCCTCGACGAGGATGGGACCGCGGACGTCGTAGCGGACGCCGCGGAGCTTGCGGCTCTGTCGGATGGTGCGCACGGGGACCATCATCCCCCCGCCGGAGCGGTGCCCGACACGGCCAATCCGCGACCAGCGGCCCCGTCGTCCCGCGACGTGACGGCGGGCGCCGCCCCCACCAGCGCGTCCAGCCGCTCCAGGCGTTGCGCGGTGACGTCGTCGGCCGGCGTCATGACGATGATGCGGTCGCCGCGGGCCCGGTCCAGCCACAGGCTCTGGAAGTGCACGTCGAGGCGGCCGGCGCGCGCCGAGGTGTAGTGCCGCAGCTGGGTGCCGTCCCCGGCGACGTCGTACGACTCCCAGTGCCGCACGAAGTCCGCCGACGACGCCCGCAGCCGCGCCAGCAGGGCGGTCCAGCGGGGGTCGTCGCGATGCTCGGGCTCGCGGGCCCGCAGCCGGGCGGCGATGTTGTGCAGCACGACGTCCTCCGCGTCGCCGAGCGCCCCGCGCCAGCGCGGCTCGGTGAACATCAGCCAGGCGCAGTTACGGTCCTCCGCCGGCCGGGCGTCGAGGTCGTCGAACAGGTAGCGGTACGCCCGGTTGGCCGCGAGCAGGTCGTAGGCGTCGGTCTGCACCGCCGCCGGGTACGGGAGCAGCCCGGCGAGCACCGCGAGCTGTTCCGGTCGCACCCCGGGCGGCGGTCCGGGCGCGACGGCGGTCTCACGGCCGGCGAGCACCATGAGGTGGCGGCGCTCGGCGTCGTCGAGCCGCAGCACCCGGGCGACGGCCTCGAGCACCTGGTCCGAGACGTTCCTGGCCCTCCCCTGCTCGAGCCACGTGTACCAGGTCACCCCCACGCCGGCGAGCTGCGCCACCTCTTCGCGGCGCAGCCCCGGCGTGCGGCGCCGGCCGCCGGCGGGCAGCCCGACGTCGCCGGGCGCCACGCGTCCGCGGCGCTCGCGCAGGAAGGCGCCGAGGGCGGCACGGTCGGGGGTCGTCGAGGTCACCGCCCCAGTGTCGCTCCCGCCCGGGCACGCAACCAGGTGGTGGTGGTACCACGATCGGCAGGCTCCTGGTACCAGGATGGGCGCGGACGCACCGTCGTCGTCATGACCACCACCACCACCCCGCCCGCACGACGCGTCGCGCGACCCGTGACGGCGTCGCCGCGCGCGCTCACCGGCCTCGGGCTCGCCGTCCTGCTCGTCGCGTACCTGCCCGTCAACATGACGTTCGGGTCGGTCAACCTGCTCGCCCCGGCTATCACCGCGGACCTCGGCACCGCGGTCTCGGGCGGGCAGCTCGTCCTGTCCGCGTACACGACGACCTTCGCAGCGACGCTGGTCGTGGCAGGCCGGCTGGGCGACCGCTACGGGCGACGGCGGCTCCTCGCCGCGGGCCTCGCGGCGTTCGCCGTGCTCTCCGTGCTGGCGGCGTTCGCCCCGACGCTGCCCGTGCTCGTGGCGCTGCGCGCGGGGCTCGGCGTCGCCGCGGGGCTGTTCACCCCGCAGGTGCTGTCCACCATCCAGGCCACCGCGCCCGACCGTCTGCGCACGCTCGGCGTCACCCTGTTCACCGCCGTCAGCGGCGTCGCGACCATCGCCGGGCAGGTCCTCGCGGGAGCCGTGGCCGGCGTCGCCGGCGACCACCTGGGCTGGCGCGAGGTGCAGGTCGCCACCGGGGCGATCGCCGTCGCGGCCCTGCTCGCGCTGCGCACCGTGCCGGAGTCGCGGTCGACGGCGCCGCTCGCCCTCGACCTGCGCGGCGCCGCCCTGCTGGCCGCCGGCCTGCTGCTGCTCGTGGTGCCGCTGACGCTCGGCGCGTCCGCCGGCTGGCCGCCCGCGCTGCTCGGGATGCTCGCCGCGGCGGGCGTCGTCCTCGGCCTGTTCGCCCGGTCGCAGCGCGCCGCCGAGCGGCGCGGTGAGCTGCCGGTCGTGCCGCCGAGCGTGCTGCGCACCCGCGTCGTGCGGGACGGGCTGGTGATGACCCTGCTGTTCTTCACCGGCTACGGAGCGTTCCTCTACGAGATCTCGGAGCTCGCGCAGGGCGCGCTGGGCGCCGACGCCTGGGGGACGGTCGTGCTGCTGCTCGGCTTCGGCGGCGCGTTCGTCGCCACGGCCCTCGCGACGCCCGCCATCGAGCGGCGTACCGGGCGCTGGACGATGACCGGCGCCGCCGTCGCGCAGGCCGCCGTGCTGGGCGGGCTCGCCCTCGTCGTCGGCGGCGGGCACGCCGGGACGACGGCGGCACTGCAGCCGCTGCTCATGGCCCTCGGCGCCGCGCAGGCGCTCATGTACGGGCCGGTGCTGCGCACCGTCCTGTCGCGCACGCCCACCTGGGCCGCCGGCGTCGCGGGCGGGCTGTTCACCACCCTGCAGCAGCTCGGCCTCGGCCTCGGGGTCGCCGTGCTCGGCGGGCTGTTCCAGGCCGTCGCGGCGCATGGCGGGGTGCCCGACGCCGCCGGCCTGCCGCGCGGGTTCGTCGTCGCCGTCGGCGTGCAGGCGGGGCTGGCGCTCGCCTTCGCCGCCCTGGCCGCCCGGATCGCGCGGGCCCGCTGACCGCGGGTTCCCCTGCCCACGGTGGCGACCCGCCCGCGGGCGCTTACGGTGGGAGTCCGGTCCCTCGCCCCGTTCGGAGGTCGTCATGAAGGTCGTCGTCATCGGTGCGCTCGGCAAGGTCGCGCGCCAACTCCTCCCGCTGCTCGCCGACGGTGGCACGGGGCCGGTGGTCGACGTCGTCGGGGTGGTGCGCAAGCCCGAGCAGGTCGACCGAGTCGCCGACCTCGGCGCCGAGCCCCTCCTGCTGGACGTGGAGCACGCCGGCACCGACGAGATCGCCGCCGCGCTGACCGGCGCGGACGCCGTCGTGTGGTCCGCCGGGGCGGGCGGCGGCGACCCCCAGCGCACGTACGCCGTCGACCGCGACGCGGCGATCCGGTCCATGGACGCCGCCGCGAGCGCCGGAGCGCGCCGGTACGTCATGGTGTCGTGGGTGGGCTCGACGCCGGAGCACGGCGTCCCCGAGAGCGCGGGCTTCTTCGCCTACGCGGATGCGAAGCTGGCCGCGGACGACCACCTGCGCACCACCGACCTGGACTGGACGATCCTCGGCCCCGGCACGCTGACGGACGAGCCGCCCACCGGGCGCATCGCCGTCCTGCCCGAGACCGGCGCCGTGCCCGCCGGGACGGACACGAGCGTGCCGCGCGCCGACGTCGCGCAGGTCGTGGCCGCGACACTGCGCGAGCCCGCGACCGTGGGGCGCTTCGTCCGGTTCTCCGCCGGGGAGACGCCCATCCCCGCGGCGCTGCGCACCCTGGACTAGAGCGGGCGCCTTCGTCAAGGTTTCGTTCACGGCGCTGACCGCCTACCGCGACAGCGACGCACGGCCGATCGTCGAGCGCTTCACGGACGCCGCCCGACGCCGTGCGCTGATCGCGCCGTGCGGGCGCACGCCCGGGTCGGTGCGCTCCGCCGTCTCGACGACGTCGAACCCCGCCCGCACGACCCGCGCCGCCAGCTCGTCGACGGGCCAGAACCAGGCGGTCGTCACGGCGTGGTCGAACGGCTCGACGCGCGGGCCGCGGCAGAACCCGAGCAGCAGCCCGCCGCCCGGCGCGACGGCGCGGGCGAGCTCCGCGAGCACGTCGTCCACACCCGTGCCGTCCCCACCCGTGCCGGCCACAGCCTCGGGCGGGGTGTGGATGAGCGAGTACCAGGCCAGCACGCCGCCGAGGCCGCCGTCGGGCACGCCGAGGTCGGCGAGCGAGGCGCGGCGGAACGGGACGCCGGGGTACGCCGCCCGGGCGAGGGCCAGGAACGGTTCCGCGAGGTCGACACCCTCCGCGTCGAGGCCCTGCCGGGCGAGGAAGTCCGTCCAGTGCCCCGGCCCGCACCCGGCGTCGACGACGCGCCCGGTCAGCCCGGCGGCCCACCGCTCGACGAGCGCCCGGTCGTCGTCGTGCACGGCGTCCATCGAGCCGAACAGGTCCGTGTACTCCTGCGCCCGGGCCGCGTAGGCGGCACTCGGGTCGTGGGCCGTCGAGGGCACGGTGCTCAGCCGAGCTCGCGCAGCGGCGCGGTCCGCTCGCCGCCGGCGTCCCCGGTGTTGACGGTCGCGGTCGGCTCGACGAGCAGCGCGTGCACCTCGCCGTCGGCCCGCGGGCAGTGCTCGACGCCCCGCGGCACGACGAACACGTCCTGCGGCCCGAGGACGACGTCACGGTCCCGGAGCTGGATGGTGAGCCGCCCGCTGAGCACGAGGAACAGCTCGTCCGTGTCGTCGTGCGTGTGCCACACGAACTCGCCGTCGAGCTTGACCACCTTCACCGCGTAGTCGTTGACGCTCGCCAGCAGGTGGGGCTGCCAGGGCTGCGCGATGCTCTCGAGGGCGGTCCGGATGTTCCTCACGTCGCTGCTCATCCGGTCAGCGTAGGCACGCGGCGACCTCGCTCAGGAGGGCTCGGGGGAGATCCGGTCCTGCAGGTCGAACAGCTCGTCGGCCGCGGCCGACGCCTCGGGGTCGGTGTCGACGTCGTACGCGGCGCTGGTGCGCCAGGCGAGGTCGTGCACGCGGGGCTCCTGCGCGGCGTCCGCGGCGACGATCGTGCGGACCGCCTCGACGGTCCCCTGCTGCGGGATGCGGACCAGGGAGCGCTCGGCGATCGCGGCGTCGCGCGCCGCGTCGTCGGCACCCTCGACCCGTGCCTGCCGGCGGGCCACGGAGGCGAGGACGCCGCCGGTGATCGGCCCGAGGACGGCGGCAAGGAGCACGGAGTAGAGCAGCGTCCGGGTCACGGTCAGGTCGGACGCCACGGTGAGCACGGCGAAGGCGAGCACGGCGACGAGCACGTACCAGACGTAGCCCAGTCGGGAGACCGCCCGGTACCAGCCCGGCTGGGGTGGGGCGGTCATGACGGCCGAGACGCCGTCGAGTCGTCCGAGGGCCTCGCGGATCGCGGCGGGGTCGCCGTCGGGGCTGGTGAGGAACGTCAGTCCCGACCGCTCACCGGTGACCAGCCACGCGATCTCTGCCATCGGGCCACTCCTCCGTCTCGGGATGCCGCCGTGTCCGCGACAACGGCGCGCGGCGAGGCGGCCGACGGCAGCCCGCCAGGAACCTAGCAGAGCGGGTCGTCCCCGGACGCGGGCAGGCAGGGGGACGACGCGCGCTCCAGGGACGGTGTGCCACCTCACGCCCCGACGTCCTGCGGAAACACGGCGTCGGAGGCAGGATCGAGACGGACCAGCCGCCGTCATCAGGAGGTCTCGTCATGGCCCGCACCGTCGCCGAACACCTCGTCGACCAGCTCGTCGCCGCCGGCGTGAAGCGCATCTACGGGATCGTCGGGGACTCCCTGAACCCCGTGGTCGACGCCGTCCGCCGCACCGACGGCATCGACTGGGTGCACGTGCGCCACGAGGAGGCGGCGGCGTTCGCGGCCGCCGCCGACGCCGAGGTGACGGGCGAGCTCGCCGTCTGCGCCGGGTCGTGCGGGCCGGGCAACCTGCACCTCATCAACGGCCTCTACGACGCCAACCGGTCGCGGCTGCCCGTGCTCGCCATCGCGTCGCACATCCCGAGCGCGCAGATCGGCACGCAGTTCTTCCAGGAGACGCACCCGGACCGCATCTTCAACGAGGCGTCCGTGTTCTCCGAGCTGATCTCGTCGCCGGCCCAGCTGCCGCGGGTCACACGGTCGGCCATCCAGCACGCGCTCGCCGCCCCGGGCGTCGCCGTGCTCACCCTGCCGGGCGACGTCGCCGACGAGCGCGTGCCCGACGACGACGCCCCGATCCTCGTGCCCGGCGCGTGCCCCGCGCGCGTCGTGCCGAACGACGGCGACGTCGAGGCCCTCGCCGACGCCATCAACCAGGCCAAGAAGGTCACGCTGTTCGTCGGCGCCGGGGCGCGCGACGCCCGCGACGCCGTCCTGGAGCTCGCCGACCTGGCGGCCGCGCCGGTCGGCCACTCGCTGCGCGGCAAGGAGATCATCCAGTACGAGAACCCCCACGACGTCGGCATGTCCGGCCTGCTCGGCTACGGCTCCTGCCACGAGGCGATGCACTCGGCCGACCTGCTGGTCCTGGTGGGTACCGACTTCCCGTACGACTCGTTCCTGCCCGCCGACGTGCGCACCGCGCAGATCGACGTCGACGCCTCCCACCTCGGCCGCCGCACCCGCCTCGACCTGCCCGTGCACGGCGACGTCGGCGAGGCCCTGAAGCTGCTCAACCCGCTGATCAAGCGCAAGAAGGACCGCAAGTTCCTGCGCTCCATGGTCGACAAGCACGCCGGGATCATGACCAAGGTCGTCGGCGCGTACACCCGCAACGTGGAGAAGCACACGCCCATCCACCCCGAGTACGCGGCCGTGCAGCTCGACGAGACGGCGGCCGACGACGCCGTGTTCACCGTCGACACCGGCATGAACAACGTCTGGGCGGCGCGGTACCTCACGCCCAACGGGAAGCGGCGCGTCATCGGGTCGTTCATCCACGGGTCGATGGCGAACGCCCTGCCGCACGCCATCGGCGCCGCGTTCGCGGAGCCCGGCCGGCAGGTCGTGGCCCTCGCCGGCGACGGCGGGCTGTCGATGCTGCTGGGCGAGCTCATCACGGTGCGCACCTACGACCTGCCGGTGAAGGTCGTCGTCTTCAACAACGCGACGCTCGGCATGGTGAAGCTCGAGATGCTGGTCGAGGGGCTGCCGTCGTACGGCACCGACTCACCGCCGGTGGACTACCGCAACATCGGCCTCGCCGTCGGGATCCCGTCGGTCCGCGTGGAGCGTCCCAAGGACCTGCGCCGCGCCCTCGCCGACGGCCTCGACCGCAAGGGCCCGGCGCTCATCGAGGTCGTCACCGACCCCAACGCCCTGTCCATCCCACCGTCCATCACGTCCGGCCAGATCCGCGGCTTCGCCACCGCGATGACGAAGCAGATCTTCGGCGGCGGCATGGGCGAGGTCATGTCCATGGCCCGCTCGAACCTGCGGAACCTGCCCCGGTAGCGGCGGTGCCGGCACGGCCGCCTCATGGCGGCCGTGCCGACCCCCCTGCTAGTAGCTGAGCATCGTGTACCAGTAGGGGTTCGAGGCGCTCCCGTGCTTGCCGCAGTACTCGCGGATCGTCACCTTGTACCCCTGGTTGTTCAGGGAGACCATCTTGTTGAACGTGCCCGCGTAGCAGTTGACGCGGCTGTCCCAGCTCCAGCCCCAGGTGGTGGCCTGGGCGGGGGCGGCCGACACCAGGGCGGCGACGGCGATCCCGAGGGTGGCCATGGCCCCCACGACGGCGCGACGAAGCTTCACTCGACTGTCCTCCTGCGATTGACGTGACCTCACGGACAGCCGGAAGGTAGCGCATCACCGCAGGTCGCGCGCGGGGTGACCGCCGTCAGCGCCAGGTGGCGGCGACGGCGAGGAAGGCGTCGTTCGCCTCGACCTCGCCGATGCTGACCCGCAGGCCGTCGCCGGCGAACGGGCGCACGAGGACGCCGGCGGCGGCGGCCTCGGCGGCGCGGGCCAGGGTCTCCTCGCCGAGGGGGAACCAGACGAAGTTGGCGTGCGTCTCGGGCAGGTCCCAGCCCTGCTCGCGCAGGGCGGCGGTGACACGGTCACGCTCGGCGACCAGCGCGTCCACCCGCTCGCGCAGCTCGCCCTGCGCCACCGGCTCCAGGGACGCGAGCGCCGCGCGCTGGGCGACGTGGTTGACGCCGAACGGCGTCGAGACAGCGCGGATGCCGGCGGCGAGGCGCGGCTCCGCGACGGCGTACCCGACGCGCAGGCCCGCCAGCCCGTACGCCTTCGACAGCGTGCGGAGCAGGACGACGTTCGGGTGCCGGCGCAGCAGGTCGACGCCCTCGGGCGCCTGCGGGTCGCGCACGAACTCCAGGTACGCCTCGTCGACGATCACCAGCACGTCGCGCGGGACGGCGGCGAGGAACTCCTCCAGCTCGTCGGCGTGCACCACCGGCCCGGTCGGGTTGTTCGGCGTGCAGACCATGACCACCCGCGTGCGAGGCGTGACGGCGGCGGCCATGGCCGGTAGGTCGAGGCGGCCGTCCGCGCGCACCGGCACCGTCACGGCGGCGCCGCCCGCGACGGCGACGACGATCGGGTAGGCCTCGAACGACCGCCACGGGAACACGACCTCGTCGCCGTGCTCGACGACGGCCTGCAGCACGTGCCCGAGCACGGCCACCGAGCCGTTGCCCACGACGACCTGGTCGGCCGGGACGCCGACGTGCGCGGCGAGCGCCTCGACCAGCTCCGTGGCGTACATGTCGGGGTAGCGGTTGGTCTCCTCCGCCGCGCGCGTGATCGCCTCGAGGACGGACGGCAGGGGCGGGTACGGGTTCTCGTTCGACGACAGCTTCCACAGCTTCGCGCCCTCGGCGGGCCGCGCGCCCGGCACGTAGGCGGGCAGCGCGGCGACGGCGGCGCGCAGGGGGACGGTCGACGAGTCAGCGGGGGTGGTCACAGCGTTCAAGGATGCCACCGCTCAGTGCGCGCCCGACGCACCCGCCGTCACCGGCTCGCGGACCAGGCCGGCGAAGAACCGGGCGATCGCGTCCGCGGCCGGCACCTCGACGGCCCCCTCGACGTCCGGGCTGTAGTTGGTGTTCGTGTTGATGTCGTACGGCACGGTGCGGCCGTCGACCGTCTCGAAGAACTCGACCCCGGCGATCTCGATCCCGTGCTCGGCGAGCAGCCGCTCGAGCCGCGCGACGAGCGGGTGCTCGGCCGTGATCTCGGGCCGCAGGGCGAAGAGCGGCGGCGGGGCGACGCCGTCGGCGCCCGGCAGCGCGCACGCCTCGGCGGGGCACAGCTCGAACCCGGTCGAGGTGTCCACGCGGACGGCGTAGTGGAACCGGCCGCCGACGAACTCCGCCCGCGTGACGAACGGCTCCGGCGCGACGAGCAGCTCCTGCAGCAGCCACACGCCGTCGACGGGCTCGTCGAGGAGGCCCGCGTCCAGGGCGGCGGCGAACGTCTCGACGTCGTCGAACCGCTGCACCCCGAGGCCCTTGCCGCCGCGGTTGTGCTTGGTGATGAACGGCGCCCCGAACCGCTCGGCCGCCGCGCGCAGCGCCGCGCGGTCCGTGACGGCCGTCGTGCGCGGCACGTCGAGCCCGGCGGCCCGCAGCAGGGCGTACTGCCGCACCTTGCTCACCTCGAGCGCAGCGGCCCGCGTGCCGTTGACGACCCGGCGCCCGGCGGCCTCGGCGCGGGACAGCACCGCCTGCGCGGCCTCCGGCGCGTGCGGCACCCCGCGCGTGTGCGCGGACGCGCTGAGGCGCGACCAGTGCACGGCCCCGGGCGGCTCCTCGGCGAGGTCCAGGGCGACGGCGCCCAGGTGCACCGGTTCCAGCGGCACTCCCGCGCGGTCGAAGGCCCGCTCGAACGGCGGCAGCCAGTCGGGGTTGTCGTGCAGGACGAGGACGGAGGACTCGCTCACCCGGCGAGCCTACGCGCGTCGTCCGCGCGCCGGGACCCGGACGCCGAGCCTCGCGCCGCCGAGCGTCGCGCCAGCCTCGCGGGGGGATGACGTGCCACGATGGCGGCATGAACTTCATCGTCCGCACCCTCGTCACGGCCGTGGCGCTGTGGCTGAGCGACCTGATCTTCACCAACCTCGAGATCCTGCCCCCGTACGACGGCGACAACGTGCTCGAGTACATCCTGGCGGTCCTCGGCGTGGCACTGGTGTTCACCATCATCAGCAGCTTCGTGAAGCCGATCGTCAGCATCATCTCGATCCCGCTGCTCATCCTCACGCTGGGCCTCTTCTACCTGGTCATCAACGCCGGCGTGCTGTGGCTCACCACCTGGATCACCGACCAGGGGTGGTTCGGCGACTGGGGCGTCGACGTCAACGGCGGCTTCTGGTGGTTCGTGTGGATCGCCCTCATCCTCGCCGTGCTCCAGGCGATCATCGGCGCGTTCGCGCCGAAGAAGGGCTGACGCAAGGCATCCTCCGCACGCTCAGTGCAGCATCGCCCCCGTCGGGTTCCCCGGCGGGGGCGACGTCGTCCCGAGCACGGTCGTCCCCTGGCCGGGACCCGGGCCGGGCGCCAGGACGAGGGGCGGCTCCGGGTCCACCCGGCGCACCGCGAAGAACCTGGTGCGCGAGCGGGTGCCGTCGAGCAGCCGTTCCAGCCGGCCCGTCACCCCCGCCACCTGCACGTTCCCGGAGCGTTGCGCGGCCGACAGCGTGCGCAGGTGCGTGGGCATCGCGTGCGCGAGGGAGACGCTCCCGGCCGCCGCGACGTCGACCGGGTCGGCGGAGTCCAGCAACCGGCGCCCCACCGTGACGCGGTCCACCGTGGCCGGTCCCTCCCCGCGCGACCGGCCGTCGACGTTCTCGACCAGGCTCTCCTCGTTCTCCACGTGCAGCGTCGGCACCCCGCCGGGGATCGCGAACGTCGCCGTCGGCGACCCGGCGGTCACCACGCCGCCCACCGGGTGCCTCGCGCAGAACCCCGGTGACGCCGCGAGCGCCGCCGCGGAGATCCCGCCGAGGCTGTGCCCCACCAGCACGACAGGCTCGTCCGGAGCCGCGCCCGCCGCGTCGAGGGCCTGCTCCACTGCCACGGACACGTCCGCCGTCTCGTGGGCCATGAGGCTCAGGTCGGTCGCCGCGTCGAACGGGTTCGAGGACGACAGGAACCGCTGCGTGCCGGGGATGAGCACGGTCCACGACGTCGTGCCGTCGCCGTGCACGACCTCCTCCACCGCGAGCGTCCCGGCGGGGACACCGGCCGCGGGCCGGTCGACGATGCCGCTGCCCTGGGGGTAGAGGTCCGCGGTGCGGGCGAGCGCCTCCGCGACGGAGCCCGCCGGCCGGTCGGCCCACCGGGGCCGCGGGCCGGCGAGGTCGGTGTCGGTCAGGGCGACCACCTGCGGCACGGAGTCCGGCAGCAGCGCGGCCACCACGTCGGACAGCGAGGCCGCGCCGCGCGTCACGGGGTCCAGCGCGGCGGCCGGGCCCTCCTCGATCCCCCGCCGCAGGTCCTGCCAGGTCAGCGGCCGGGTGGCGCTCAGCCCCGCCGCGAGCCCCGCGACCGCCTCGTCGGAGAGCGGCGCGACGGCCCGCCAGACGTCCGAGAGGCGCCCGCCGGCGTCCGCCGTCACGGGAGCCGTCGGCGGATCGGGGGGCCGGGCCGCCGACGGCGCGGCCACGGCCGGAGCCGGGGAGCCGTCGCGCGCAGCCGCACCGTCCAGGGCGTCCGCCACGGACGCGACGGCGAGCACCGGCCTCGCCCCGAGCCCGAGCACGACCCCCGCCGCACCCGCCAGCAGCGTGACCGCACCGCCGGTGACACGCTGCGCCAGGCTCTCCGCCTCCCGGTACAGGCCGGCCGCGAAGCGCAGCCGGCGGGCGCACCGCTCCGCCGCCGATCCCCGCCCGCGCAGCCGGGCGCCCGCCTCGTCCAGCCGGGCCGCCGCCGTCTCCCGGCGCGCGGCAGCCGCGGCGTCGTCCTCCGGGACGCCGGGCAGCGGCAGGGCCGGTCGTGACCACGGGTCGGGGGCCCACACCGCGCCCCGCAGGGCCCCGGCGGCGCCGAGGCACCGGTGGGATGCCTGCAGCAGCCGGTCCGCCGCGGCGTCGAGCAGCACGGCAGCGCCGTGCACGGCCTCCGCGTCGACCCGGGAGACGGCCCGGCCGCCCCAGACGTCCAGGGTCTCCTCGGGCGGCAGCCCGCGCGTCGTCACCGGGCCAGCACCTCGGCCGCCTCCTCGAGGAGGCGCAGGTCGGCGTCGAGGCCGACGAGCAGGGCGGCGACGTCGTCGCGGAACCGGTCCGCCGCCGTCGACTCCCAGGCCACCGCGAGGCTGCGCCGCGCGCTCGCCGTGGCGTCGAGGACGTCGCGGTGCGCCGTGAGGACGGTGGCACGCGCGGCACCCGTGTCGGGGGCCGGGGACGAGAAGGGCGGGGCCGGTGAGGTCATGCCCGCGACGCTAGGCCGCGCCCTCGCCACGCCCGCCCGCCGCCCCCGACCCTGTGGACGACGTCGCCCTGGGGACAGGCTCCCGACCGCACGACACGTGCCGGCGACGTCAACCGACGTCCGATGCCGACGTCCGCTGCCGACGTCCGCTACGACGGCAGCACCCCGACGAGCCGGTCGGCGTCGGACAGGATGTCGATGCCGACCACCCGGCCGTCGCGCACCGTGAACGCGAGCAGCGAGTAGACCGTGCCGTCGTCGAGCACCGTGACCAGCCCCGGCGACCCGGCCACGAGCGCGAGCCGCGAGAACCGCGCGGTGCCGAAGTGCAGACGGGCCTGCTCCGCCACGGCCCGCGCGCCGCGCAGCACGCGGGACAGGTCCCCCGGCCCGTAGTCGAGACGCACCACGACCTCGGGGTCGAGCAGCGCCACGAGGCGGTCGAAGTCGCCCGTCTGCGACGCCGCGAGATAGGCGGCGACGACCTCCCGCCGACGCGCGACGTCGTCCTGCGCGGGTACCGCGTCACGCACCTTGCGGCGCGCGCGGCTGGCGAGCTGGCGCGTGGCGGGGAGCGACCGGTCCAGGAGCGGCGCGATCTCCTCGAAGGGGACCGCGAACTGGTCGTGCAGCACGAACGCGACGCGCTCGGCCGGCGCCAGCGTGTCCAGCACGACCATCAGCGCGGCGCCGACCTCGTCCTGCTCGACCGCCCGCCGCTCGGGGTCCTCCGGCCCGTCGACCGGCGCCACCTGCAGGTCCGGCAGGCGCCCGTCCCACGCCGGCCCTTCCCCCGCCGATCCGTCCCACGCCGTCTCCCGGCGCGTGGCCCGCGAGCGCAGCAGGTTGAGCGCGACTCGCCCGACGATGGTGGTGAGCCAGCCGCCGAGGTTCTCCACCCCCGCGCTGCCCGCCGCGTGCGCGCGCACCCAGGCGTCCTGCACGGCGTCCTCGGCGTCCGCCGTCGAACCCAGCACGCGGTAGGCGACCGAGCGCAGGTGCGGCCGGAACGCCTCGAACTGGTCCGCCGTGAACTGGCCTGCCGCGAACTGATCCGTGCTCACCGGTCACACTCCTTCGTCGGGCCGTGTCAGAGAGGTGACAGCGCACGCTGCCGGTGACACCGAACCACGAGAGTGCGACACCGGCCCGACGGACCAGGAGCCCGCATGACCTCCCTGACCTCGAACGATCTGGCCTCGACCGACACCTTCTCCCACGCCCTCGCGAGCAACCTCGCGGGCCGGCTGCTCCTGCCCGGCGACGAGGGCTTCGACGCCGCCGCCACGCCCTGGAACCTCGCCGTCCGGCAGCCCGTCGCGGCCGTCGTCGAGGCGGCCCACGCCGACGACGTCGCCGCCACCGTGCGGCACGCGCGCGCCGCCGGGCTCACCGTCGCCGCGCAGTCCACGGGGCACGGCGCGTCGGGCGACGTGGCGGGCACGGTCCTGCTGCGCACCCGGGCGCTCGACGCCGTCGAGGTGGACCCGGCACACCGCACCGCCCGCGTCGGCGCGGGGGCGTCGTGGGGCGCGGTGCAGGCCGCCGCCGCGCCGCACGGTCTCACCACCCTGCTCGGCAGCGCGCCCGGCGTCGGCGCCGTCGGCTACACCCTCGGCGGCGGGCTCGGCTGGTTCAGCCGCGCCCACGGCCTGGCGGCCGACCACGTGCGGTCGTTCGACGTCGTCTCCCCCGCGGGCGAGCAGGTCACCGTCACCGCGGCCGACGACCCCGAGCTGTTCTGGGCGCTGCGCGGCGGGGGCGGCGACCTGGCCGTCGTGACGGCGATGGAGATCGACCTGGTCGAGCTGCCCGCGTTCTCGGGCGGCAAGGTCGCCTGGCCGGCCGCGCGCGCCGCCGAGCTGCTCGCGGTGTTCCGCGAGGTCACGGCCGCCGCACCGCCCGAGCTCAGCGTCTGGCTGTCCCGGGTGGAGGCGCCCGGCGCCCCGGCCGTCGTCGTCGTGCACGCCGCCCACCTCGGCGACGCGGCCGAGGCCCGGACCCTGCTCGCACCGTTCGCCGCCGTCCCCGACGTCCTCGGGCCAGGCGTCCACGCCGCGATCGGCCCGGTCGCGTTGGCCGACGTCGGCGACATCGCCGCCGACCCGACCGACCCCGCGGCGGGGAAGGGGCGCGCCGAGCTGCTGCGCGGCATCGACGACGAGGCGGTGGAGCGCCTGTTCACGACGTCGGTCGCGCCGCTGCTCATGCTCCAGCTGCGGCACCTGGGCGGCGCCCTGGCCGCGCCGGGGGACGACGCGGGCGCCCTCGGCGCGATCTCGGAGCCGTACCTGCTGTACGCGTTCGGCCTGGCGTTCGAGCCCGGCCTGGCGACCGCCGTCGGGCACCGGCTGGAGGCGCTGCCGGCCGAGCTCGCGGGGAACGCCACGATGCGCAAGCCCGCCACGTTCCTCGCCCCGGGCGAGAGCGCGGCGGCCGCGTACGACGGCGCCGCGCTCGCCCGCCTGCGCGACCTCAAGCGGTCCCGCGACCCGCTCGGCACGGTCCGCGGGAACTACCCGCTCCTCGGCTGACCACCCCGACCGCTGCGAGCACGAAGACGGCCCGGTTCGCGGACTCGGACCGGGCCGTCTTCGTGCTCACAGCACCTCGGTGGGCCCGTGGGAGAATGTGGGCCGTGACCTCCCCCGCGCCGCAGACCTCGCCGTCCGACGTCCAGACCCGCGTCAACCTCGCGGACGTCACCCCGCCGATCGCCCTCGGGCCGCTCGACGGCCGCTACCGCGGCGCCGTCGCGCCGCTGGTGGACCACCTCAGCGAGGCCGCGCTCAACCGGGCGCGCATCCACGTCGAGGTCGAGTGGCTGGTCACGCTGTGCAACGGCCCGTCGACGAACGAGGGCACGGCCCCCGGCGCCGTCGTCCCCGGCGCCCCGACGCTGACCGACGCCGAGATCGCGTACCTGCGCCGGATCCCCGCCACGTTCGGCGCGGACGAGATCGCCGAGCTCGCCGCCATCGAGCGCGAGACCGTGCACGACGTCAAGGCCGTCGAGTACTTCATCAAGCGCCGCATCGCCGCCGCGCCCGAGGCCCTCGGCGAGACCAGCCTCCCGGCCGCGAGCGAGCTGGTGCACTTCGCGTGCACGTCCGAGGACATCAACAACCTGTCGTACGCGCTCATGGTGCAGGGCGGGGTGCGCGACGTGTGGCTGCCCGCCGCGACCGCGCTGACCGACCAGCTCGCCGACATGGCGCGCGAGCACGCCGCGGTCCCGATGCTGAGCCGCACGCACGGGCAGCCGGCCACCCCGACGACGATGGGCAAGGAGCTCGCCGTCCTCGCGCACCGCCTGCGCCGCCAGCTGCGCCGCGTCGAGGGCGCCGAGTACCTGGGCAAGCTCAACGGCGCGACCGGCACCTACGGCGCGCACGTCGTCGCCGTCCCCGGCGCCGACTGGCCCGCGGTCTCGAAGGCGTTCGTCGAGCACCTGGGCCTGGTGTGGAACCCGCTGACCACGCAGATCGAGTCGCACGACTGGCAGGCGGAGGTCTACGCCGACGTCGCCCGCTTCAACCGCATCCTGCACAACCTCGCGACCGACGTGTGGACGTACATCTCGCTGGGCTTCTTCACGCAGATCCCGGTCGCGGGTGCCACGGGCTCGTCGACGATGCCGCACAAGGTCAACCCGATCCGGTTCGAGAACGCCGAGGCGAACCTCGAGATCTCGTGCTCGCTGCTCGACACCCTGTCGGCCACGCTCGTGACGTCCCGCCTGCAGCGCGACCTCACCGACTCCACCACGCAGCGCAACATCGGCCCGGCGTTCGGCCACTCGCTGCTCGCGATCGACAACGTCCGCCGCGGCCTCAAGGCGCTCAACGTCAACGCCGCGCTCATGGCCGACGACCTCGACCACAACTGGGAGGTGCTCGGCGAGCCCGTCCAGTCCGCGATGCGCGCCGCCTCCGTCGCCGGCGTCGAGGGCATGGAGAACCCGTACGAGCGGCTCAAGGAGCTCACGCGTGGCCAGCGCGTCGACGCCGCCAGGATGCGCGAGTTCGTCGCCGGCCTCGGCCTGCCCGACGACGTCGCCGCCCGCCTCGCGGACCTCACGCCCGCGTCGTACACCGGCATCGCCGCGCGGCTGGTCGAGGACTTCCTCGCCTGACGCGGCGTCCTGCGCCGTCCGAAGCGTTTAGGAGCTCCCAGGCCGCGCCGGCGCGCTCCTAGCGTGGCCCCGTCCGCACCCACGACGCGACGGAGCCTCGCATGCGCACCGAACGACGCCCTCGACCGACCTCCCGGGTCGCCGCCCTCACCGCGGCCGTGCTGGCGGGCGGCGCCGGCCTCACCGCCGGCGCCGTCACCCTCGCCACGTCCGCCGCGGGCGCGACGACGGCCTGCGAGGTGGACTACGCCGTCACGAGCTCGTGGCAGGGCGGGTTCCAGGCCGACGTCACGCTGACCAACCTGGGCGACGCCCGCTCGGGGTGGGAGGTCTCGTGGCAGCAGGCCGACGGCGACCACGTCTCCCAGGTCTGGAACGGCCGGCTCGTGCAGGACGGCGCGCAGGTGCGCGTGGCCGACGCCGGTTGGAACGGCACGCTGGCGACGGGCGCGACGGCGTCCTTCGGGCTGATCGCGACGTCGGCGGGGGCGGCGAAGGTGCCGGCGAGCTTCAGCCTCGACGGCGTCGCCTGCACGGGCGACCTCCCCACGACGGACCCCTCGGACCCGCCCACGGAGCCGACCGACCCGCCCACCGACGAGCCCGGCGGGCCCGCCGACGCGACGTTCTTCGTCGACGAGGGCACGCAGGCGTGGGACGCCTGGCAGGCGTCGTCCGGCACCGACCGCGCGCTGCTGGAGAAGATCGCCACCACGCCGCAGGCGTCCTGGGTCACCGACGCCGACCCCGCCGAGGCGAGTGCCGGCGTGGCCGACTACACGGGCCGGGCCGCCGCGGCGGGCGCGACGCCGCTGCTGGCGGTGTACGCGATCCCGGGCCGCGACTGCGGCTCGCACTCCGGCGGCGGCACGGACGAGGCCGCGTACCGCGCCTGGGTCGAGCAGGTCGCGGGCGCGATGGTCGGCGAGCCGTGGGTGGTGCTGGAGCCGGACGCCCTCCCGCAGCTCGGCGACTGCGACGGCCAGGGCGACCGCGTCGGGATGCTGGCCGACGCCGCCCGCATCCTCGACGAGGCCGGCGCCCGCGTGTACCTCGACGTCGGCCACTCGGCCTGGCTGCCCGCCGCGGAGGCGGCGTCGCGGCTGCAGCGGGTGGGGCTGGAGCACGTCGCGGGCTTCGCGCTCAACGTGTCCAACTACCGCACCACCGACGAGTCGCGCGCCTACGGCGAGGAGGTGTCCGCCCTGCTCGGCGGTGTCCCGTTCGTCGTCGACACGTCGCGCAACGGCAACGGCTCGAACGGCGAGTGGTGCAACCCGCGCGGCCGTGCCCTGGGTGAGCGGCCCGCCGTCGTCGACGACGACAGCCACCTCGACGCGCTGCTGTGGGTCAAGCTGCCCGGCGAGAGCGACGGCGCCTGCAACGGCGGCCCCGCCGCCGGCGCGTGGTGGCAGGAGATCGCCCTGGAGCTCGCCCGCAACGCGAGCTGGTAGCAGCCCCGCCCCCTCGCCGAACAGGCGGTCGACACCGTTATGGGCCTCCGACGACGCCCGTTCCGGGACCGACCGCCTGTTCGGCGTCGAGCCCTGCCCAGCACGATCCCGGTGAGGACCCCCGCCATCAGCGGCACGGCCTGCCGTGTCCGCACCCAGAGCGTCGCGGCCAGGGCCAGGACCATGAGCGGCGCGACGAGGGCCTCGGTCGACCACGCCGGTCGCCGAACATGCGATGTCGCACCGAATACCCGTCGATTCCGTGCGCAACCGCCTGTTCGGCACCGCGCCGGGGTCAGCGCGCCATGGCCTGCTGCCCGACGACGGCGAGCAGGGCGAGCTTCTCCTCCGCCTCGGAGCGCGGCGGCGCGGTGAGCACCAGCAGCGCCTGGGTCTGGTCCTCGGTGAACAGCACCTGGCAGTCCAGCTCGATCGGCCCGACCTGCGGGTGCACCAGCGTCTTGTGGTCGGCGAACCGCTGGTGCACCTCGTGCCGGTCCCACAGCTCGGCGAACTCGGCGCTGCGCGCCCGCAGCTCGCGCACCAGCTCGCCCGCACGCGAGCGCGGCCCGAGCATCCCGTGCGCCACGCGGAGCGTGGAGACGAGCGAGCGCCCCTGCCGGTCGCGGTCGTCCTCGGGGTACAGCAGCCGCTCGGAGGGGTCGGTGAACCAGCGGTAGACGTCGCTGCGCGCCCACCCCGTCAGCGCCGACCGGTCGCCCAGCAGCGCCACGGCGAGGTCGTTGGCCACCAGCGTCTCGCCGAGCGCGGACAGCACGAGGGCTGGCGTGTCGGACAGGCGGTCGAGCACGCGCAGCAGCGCGGGCGACACGTGGGACGACATCGTCACCCGGTCCGGCGTCCCCCGACCGGCCACGCGGAACAGGTAGTCGCGCTCGTCGTCGGTGAGCCGGAGCGCCCGCGCCAGCGACGCGAGCATCTGCTCGCTCGGCTGCGGGCCGCGCTGCTGCTCCAGCCGCGTGTAGTAGTCGGCGGACATCGCCGCGAGCGCCGCGACCTCCTCCCGCCGCAGCCCCGCGGTCCGACGTCGCGCCCCGGCGGGCAGGCCGACGTCGGCGGGCTGCACCGCCTCCCGACGACGTCGCAGGAACTCGGCCAGCTCTCGACGGTCGGCGGCACGCTCGGTGCGTCCTTCATGAGCCATGCGCCCATCGTCCGCCGACGACGCCGGTCGAGCCAGGCCGTAGCCAGGGATCGCCGGTCCCCCGACGACCGCTCCTCTCCCGCCCGGGCGGCGGCCCGCGCAGGGTGGTGGCCATGGACCTCACCCGCAGCACCGTCTTCGTCCCCGGCGCGACCAGCGGCATCGGCCTCGCGCTCGCCCTCCGGCTCCAGGCCCGCGGCAGCACCGTGATCGTGGGCGGCCGCCGCACCGCCCTGCTCGACGAGATCGTCGCCGCCCACCCCGGGATCGACGCCGTCCGCATCGACACCGCCGACCCGGACAGCATCGAGGCCGCCCGACGCGAGGTGCTCGGGCGCCACCCCGACCTGGACGCCGTCGTCGCGATGGCCGGCATCATGCAGGCCGAGGACTGGACCTCCGAGGACTTCCTCGCCACCGCCGAGCGCACCGTGACGACCAACCTGCTCGGCCCGATCCGCCTGGCCGCCGCGTTCCTGCCGCACCTGCGCGCCCGCGCGGGATCGGGCGCGGGCGCCGCGTTCGTCACGGTCTCCTCCGGGCTGGCGCACGTGCCGCTCGCCGTGACGCCCACCTACAACGCGACGAAGGCCGCGATCCACCGGCTGAGCGAGGGCATCCGGCTCCAGCTCGAGCCGGCGGGGGTGCGGGTGATCGAGATCGTGCCGCCCGCGGTCCGGACGGCCCTCATGCCGGGGCAGGAGGACAACCCGGTCGCCATGCCGCTGGACGCGTTCGCGGACGAGGTGGTCGAGCTCCTCGCGGCCCGGCCCGACGCCCACGAGATCCTCGTCGAGGGCGTGAAGCCCCTCCGCTTCGCGGAGACCTCGGGCGCGTACGACGCGACGGTCGCGCGGCTCAACGCCACCGACCGTCACGCCGCCTGACGCCCGCGCTCAGGGCTTCGTCGACCCGACGTACTTCGACGCGACGTAGCCCTGGCGGCCGTTGACGAAGACCTTGACCCACCCGCCGGAGGAGTCCCAGATCTTCTTGACGGCCTTGCCCTTGTTGAGCGTGTCGATCGCCTTGTAGCCGGTGCCGGGGCCCGAGCGCAGCCGCAGGCCGTCGACCTTGACGTAGCGGGTGCCCAGCGAGGTGAGCCCCGGCGAGACGTAGTTCGCGTGCATCCAGCCGGTGGTGCCGCCGTAGGTGACCTTGCGCCACACGCCCGAGCCGGCGCCGGGCTTGGCGGTGAGCCAGCGGTTGACCTTGACGGTCTTGAGCGTGCGGTAGCCGGTGCCCGGGCCCGAGCGCAGGTTGACGCTGGTGGTCGTGTAGTAGGTGCACGACTTGGGCACGACGCGCTTGTTGGCCCACGCCGCGCCCGTGCTGAGGTTCGCGCCGTGGTTCTTCATCCACGGCAGCGGGTCGGTGGTGCTGCCCGACCCCTTGTACGCGCCCTTCCAGATCTCCAGGTGCAGGTGCGGCGCGGTGGAGGTGCCGGAGCTGCCGACGTCGGCGATGCGCTGGCCGCGCTTCACGTACTTGCCGGCCTTCACGTACTTGTCGCCGTCGACGACGTGGCCGTAGACGGCGAAGACCTTGCCGCCGTCGGCGTTGGAGCGCACCACGACGACCTGGCCGAAGCCCGGCGCCGAGCCCGCCTTGATGACGGTGCCCGGCGCGACGGACTTGATCGCGGTGCCCTTCTTGGCGCTCATGTCCTGACCGAGGTGGTACGTGGACGCCGCCTTGATCGGCATGCATCTCGGCCCGTAGTAGGACGAGAGCCCGTAGCTCTTGTCAGGGAGCGGCCGGACGGCGGCCGTCGCCGCCCCCGCTCCCGCGATTCCTGTCGTGAGCGCCACGGCCGTGGCGATCCCCATGGTGACTCCGGTCGTGATGATGCGTCGCACGGTGCGCATGGTGGTGCCCTCTCAGCGTCAGGGTCCTGAGGCATCGTTGCCCAGCCGCACGGTAAGCACAGGGTGCGGGGTGGCGCGCGCGGTGCCGCATCCGCGACACTCGTCTTCACAGGTACCCGTGAGCGTGAAACTCCCTTACCCACGCCTGACCACCGGAGGTCTGCAATGACGCACCCCGTTCCGACCGGCCGAGCCGACCACAGTGCGAGTTCCCGCGCCCTCGGCCGCCGCGGCTTCCTCTCCCTCGCGACGGCAGGTGTCGCCGGCTCGGCGCTGTCCGTGACCGTCGGCTCGATGGCCTCCGCCGCCGCGGCGACGGCGGAGGCGGCCGGTCCCACGGCCCGCAAGCGCGAGCTGCGCGCGATGTGGATCTCGTCGGTCGTCAACATCGACTGGCCCTCGCGCACCGGACTGACCGCCGACGAGCTGAAGGCCGAGTACCTCCACTGGCTCGACGTCGCGGTGGGCATGAACCTCAACGCCGTCTTCGTCCAGGTCCGGCCGACGGCGGACGCCTTCTGGCCCAGCCCGTACGAGCCCTGGTCGCAGTACCTCACCGGCACGCAGGGCGGCGACCCGGGCTTCGACCCGCTCGCGTTCGTCGTCGCGGAGACGCACGCCCGCAACCTCGAGCTGCACACCTGGTACAACCCCTACCGGGTCTCCATGCAGGCCGACCCGACGAAGCTCCTGCCCGAGCACCCGGCCCTCCAGCACCCGGACTGGGTGTGGCCGTACGGCGGCAAGCTCTACTTCGACCCGGGCCTGCCGGAGGCGCGCGAGCACATCTACGCCGCGATCCTGCACAGCGTCGAGCACTACGACATCGACGGCGTGCACTTCGACGACTACTTCTACCCGTACCCCGTGGCGGGCCAGACCCTGCCCGACGCCGCCACGTACGCCGAGCACGGCGGCGGCTTCGCGACGGTCGAGGACTGGCGGCGGCACAACGTCGACGAGTTCGTCCAGACCGTCTCGGAGCGCATCAAGGAGCTCAAGCCCTGGGTCAAGTTCGGCATCAGCCCGTTCGGCATCTGGCGCAACGCGTCGACCGACCCGCGCGGCTCCGACACGGGCGGCTCGCAGAGCTACGACCTGCAGTTCGCCGACACGCGCAAGTGGGTGCTGGAGGGCTGGCTCGACTACATCAACCCGCAGATCTACTGGCAGTTCGGGCTCGCCGTCGCGGACTACCGCAAGCTCGTGCCGTGGTGGGCCGAGGTCGCGGCGACGTCCGGCACCCACCTGTACATCGGGGAGGCGCTCTACAAGGTGACGTCCGGCGTGTTCACCGACCCGGCGGAGCTGAGCAACCACCTCACGTTCTGCGCGGAGGTGACGGCGCAGGGCACGCCGGTGCTCGGCAACGTGTACTTCTCCGCCGTCCACGTGCCGCAGGACCCGCAGGGCTCCATGTCGCGCGTGCGCGCCGACCACTACGCGCACCCCGCGCTGGTCCCGACGATGCCGCACCTGCCCGGCACCCGCGTCCAGCCGCCGGTGCTCACGCACGCCCGCCCGGGCGGCGACGGCGTCGAGCTGCGCTGGGTGGACGCGGCACCGCACCGTCGTCGCGCGACGTCGTTCGCCGTCTACCGGGCCGCCGGGAAGGGCGCCCGGGTGGACGTCGAGGACGCCACGCAGCTCCTCGGCACGGTCCGCTCCGACGGCGGCGTGCTGCACGGCTTCACCGACGCGACGGCGGTACGCGGCGAGCGCTACGCCTACGCCGTCACCGCCCTCGACCGGCTGTGGAACGAGTCGGCCCCGAGCCGCACGCAGCGCGCGTGAACCGTCCCGGCGACGGGATCATCCGTCCAGGAAGATCCCGTTGCCGGGCCCCACGGGCAGGTCGAGGAAGAAGAACACGCTGAGGATGGCCGCCCACACCAGCCAGAAGCAGACGGTGAACGGCAGCAGCCGGGCCATCACGGTGCCGAGCCCGGCGCTCGGCTCCCACCGGCGCAGGTAGGCGAGCAGCACGATCATGTACGGGTTGAGCGGCGTGATGATCTGCGTCGCGGAGTCGCCCACGCGGAACGTGGCCTGCACGAACGCGGGCTCGTACCCGATGAGGGCGAACATCGGCACGAAGACGGCGGCCATGAGCGTCCACAGCGCCGAGCCCGAGATGATGAACAGGTTCAGCAGCGACGCGACGACGAGGAAGCCGAGGATCGCGCCGTAGCCGGTGAGCCCGATCGACTCGAGCGCGGAGGCCCCGGTCACCGCGATCCACTGCCCGACGCCGGACCAGTTGAACAGCGCGATGAACTGGCCGAGCACGAACGCCAGCACGACGAACCCGATCATGTCCTTGAGCGCCTGGCCGAACATGATCGGCACGTCCTCGATGCGACGCACCGTCCCGACCGCGCGCCCGTAGACGATCGCCGGCACCAGGAACATCGTGAAGACGATGAAGACGATCGAGCTGAGCAGCGGCGACTCGGGCAGGAACGCCCCGTCCTCGTTGCGCCACGGCGACGCCGGCACGAGCACGGCGGCGACCATCACGGCGGCCACGCCGAGGGCCACGACCAGGGCGTTCCGCAGCCCGCGCCGCTCGTCGTCCGTGGTGGCGGCGGACGCGTTCGCGAGCGGGTCCTCCCCGTCCTCCACGACCTGCTCCATGGGCACGCCCTGCCGGCGGATGCGCGGCTCGAGCACCTTGTCGATGAGGAAGCCCGCCAGCAGGGCCAGGGCGATCGACGAGACGGCGTTGAAGAACCAGTTCGACAGCGGGTTCACGGGCGAGCCCGGGTCGGGCAGGATCTGCGCGACCGAGCTGGTGATGCCCGCGAAGAGGGCGTCGAGGCTGGTGACGAGGATGTTCGTCGAGTACCCCGCGCCGGCCGCCGCGAACCCGCCGAGCAGGCCCGCGACCGGGTGCCGACCCGCGGCGCGGAACACCATCGCCGCCAGCGGCGGGATGATGATGAACGCGGTGTCCGACATGATGCTGCCCATCACGCCGACGAAGCCGACGGCGTAGGCGAGCGCCCACCGCGGCGCGGACCCGAACGCGTACCGCACGGCGGCCCCGAGCAGCCCCGACTTCTCCGCCACGCCCACCGCCATGAGGATCGGCAGCACCGTGACGAGCGGCGGGAAGCCGAGGAAGTTCTCGCCGAGGTTCTCGGTGAGCCAGGTCATCCCCTCGGCGGTGAACAGGCCCTTGACCTCGACGACCTCGTCGCTGCCGGGCATCTGCACGGTGACCCCCGCGAGCGCCATGCCCGTGGACGCCAGCGCGATGACGCCGAACAGGATGAGGAACAGGGTGAACGGCTCGGGCAGCTTGTTGCCGACCCGTTCGACGAACGCCAGGAACCGGTCGGTGCGGGATCGTGCGTCGACGGAGGTGGTCACGCGGTCTCCTCGGGTCGGCCCGCCACCGCGGGCGTGTCCGCCCGAACGTAGTGGCCCCGGTCATCCGTCGCGAGGCATTCGTCCGCATCGTGAGATTCGCGTCGTTCCTCCCGTCCGCCGCGACCGCTTCCCTACGATGCCTGACATGACCGTGCCCGACGCCGTGCCCCACGAGGACCACGTTCCCCCCGCCCGCCCGAGCACCGCCTACCTCGACCACCTGTTCCACGAGAGCGAGGAACGCCGGCGGGCGGCCCCGCCGTCCGACGTCGCCCCCTCCCTGCTGCCCGACGCCGTGGCCGACGCCGTCGAGCGCGCGGCCGAGGCGCTCGAGCCCGACCTGCGCGACGTCGTCGAGCGCCTGCACGCCGACCCGGAGCCGGCCTGGGAGGAGCACCGCAGCGCCGCCCTGCTGGTCGACGTCCTGGCCCGGCACGGCGTCGAGGCCGAGCTGGGCGCGCACGGCGTGCCGACGGCCTTCCGGGCGGAGCTCCGGGGGGCCGCCGACGGGCCGACGATCGCGATCTGCGCGGAGTACGACGCGCTGCCCGTCATCGGGCACGCCTGCGGGCACAACGTCATCGCCGCCGCGGGCGTGGGCGCGTTCCTCGCGCTGCGCGACGTGCTGTCGGCCGAGGGCCCCTCGGGCGCGGCGCCCGCCGGCCGCGTCGTCCTGCTCGGCACGCCCGCCGAGGAGGGGCACTCCGGCAAGGAGGTCCTGGCACGCGCCGGCGCCTTCGACGACGTGGACGCGGCGATCATGGTGCACCCGTACGGGCAGGACGTCGCCGAGCAGGTGTGGCTCGGCCGGCGCCTGCTCACCTGGACGTTCACGGGCCGCCCGGCCCACGCGTCCGCCCAGCCGTTCATGGGGCGCAACGCGCTCGACGCCGCGAACCTCGCCTACCAGGGCATCGGCCTGCTGCGTCAGCAGCTCCCGCCGGTGGACCGCGTGCACGCGACGGTCGTCGAGGGCGGCACCCGGCCCAGCATCATCACCGAGCGCGCCGTCATGCGGCTCTACGCCCGGTCGAAGTACCCGGACACCCTGCGCGACCTGTCCGCGCGGCTCGACGACGTCGCGCGCGGCGCGGCGCTCATGACCGGCACCGAGGTCGAGATCGTGTGGGACGACGGCGCCCTGCCGAGCCTGCCGGTACGCACCAACGCGGCGCTCACGGAGCGCTGGGTGGCGGCGCAGCGGCGACGCGGGCGCGACCCGCTGCCGCCCGGCGTGGTGTCCGAGACGCTCGCGGCGTCCACCGACTTCGGCAACGTGTCGTTCCGCGTGCCCGGCATGCACCCGCTGATCCAGGTCTCGGCGCCCGACGTGGCGCTGCACACCGCCGAGTTCGCCGACGCCGCCGGCGGACCCGCCGCCGTGCCGGCCGCCGTCGACGGCGCCGTCGGGCTGGCGCTCACCGCGCTGGAGTACCTGTCCGACGACGCGCTGCGGACCGCCGTGCACGACGAGTTCGTCGCGCACGGCGGCCCGCTGGACGTGCCGACCTACTTCGACTGAGGAGATCGGCGGGTGCCGGTCAGCGTGCGCTGAGCTCCGCCGGGTCGGCGGGGCCCTGCGGCGCCGGCTGCACCGGCGCGTCGTCGCTCGGCACGTCGCCGCGCAGCACGGTCGCGGTGGCGGCGGGCCGGTCGTCGGTCACCGTGAACCGCAGGGTGTCGGTGAACTCCCGGCCGTGGTTGTCGGTGGCCGTCACCGTCGCGGCGTGCGTGCCCGCCCCGAGGTCCTCGGGGAGCGGCAGCCGCCACAGGTGCGCGTTCGACCGCGTCGCGTTCCCGCTGGTGAGCAGGTTGCGCGTGGCCGCCGTCGGGTCGGAGTACTCCCAGCCGGTGCGCAGCGACTCGCCCGTCATCGGCTGCGTGTGCTCGGCCTCGACCGCGGCGCCGCCGTCGATCGACACCTCGACGTGCGCCGCCGACGAGCCGGCGTAGAAGTTCGCGGTGAGCCAGCTGTCGCCCGCGAGGTCCTCGGCGCTCACCAGACGCTCGTCGCCGAGCGCGGGCGCGTCGCCCTCCTTGCCGCCGTCACGCCACGCGAGCGCCTCGCCGGCCCAGTCCCGCCAGTGCGGCGTGTTGACGCCGAGCGCGAGCTGGAGGTCGTCCGGCTCGCCGCGGACCGTGTACCGCTCCGCGAACGCGTTGCCGTCCAGGTCCAGGGTGAGGACGCCCGGACGGGCGCCGTCGGCCATGTACGCGAACGGCAGGCCCTGCTCGTCCAGCCCGCCGGAGTACCAGTCGCCCGAGACAGCGCCGGCCACGAGCTGGGTGTGCTCGAGCTCCTCGACGCCGCCCGCCTGCCACTCGGCGCGGGTGTCGCCCGGCAGCAGGTTCTCCAGCATGTGCGTGTGCCCGCCGACGGTCACCGCGTTGCGCCCGCGGAGCACGTCGTACAGCTCCGGCGCGTTGTCCGTGATGACCTGGCGGTGGTCGACGATCGGGGCGTGGGCCGCGACGACGACGAGCTTGTTCCTCGGCACCTCCGCGAGGTCCGCCTCGAGCCAGGCGAGCTGCTGCTCGTCGACCTTCTCGAGGTAGCCGCCGTTCTTGCCGTCCGGCTTGGCGCCGTTGTAGACGATGTTGTCGAGGACGACGACGTGCGCCTGCCCGACGTCGTAGGAGAAGTAGCCGGGCCCGACCTCCTGGCGGAACGTGTCCAGGGACCGGGAGTCGTCGGCGGCGTCGTAGTCCATGTCGTGGTTGCCGGGCGCCATGCGGACCGGCCCGTTCGCGGCGGCGTAGATGTCCTTGAGCTCGGGGTAGAGGCTCAGGTCGTCGCCCACGTTGTCGCCGAGCAGCAGGATGCCGCAGCTCGCGTAGTCGTCGCGGGCCATGAGGTCCGCGACGGCCCCGTCCCGGGCGTAGCCGACCTGGGTGAGGTCGTACGTCTGGGTGTCGGCCGCGATCGGGCAGCTCTGCTTCGCCCTGCCGGTCGCCTTGGACTTCCCGAGCGGGAAGTTGACGGCCTTCGGCAGCGGCCCGGTGGGCTCGAGGCCGCCGTACCTCAGGTCGGGCGACCCCTCGGGCAGGTGGTTGTAGCTGAACTGGGCGATGGCGTTCTCGTCCACCGGCACCTGGTAGCCCGCGGGCTGGGTGACGAAGACGGTCATGTCGTCGAAGGCCGGGACGCTGTAGCGCCCCTTGCCGTCGGTCGTGACGACGTCGCGGCCGTTGGACACCTGGACGCCGGCGACGCCCTTCTCGCCCTTGTCCTGGGTGGAGTCCTCGTCCTTGTCGTGGAACACGGTGCCGGTGAGCACCTCGGGGTCGGCGGCCTCGCCGCGCACGACCTCGACGTGGCCGGTGTACAGGCCGGCCTGGGCGCGCTGGGCGGCCGCGGCCGCCCTGACCTCGGCCGGGTCGGGCGACGGCGCGGCCGCGGCGCCGGGCGCCACGAGGACCAGCCCGACGAGCGAGGCGGCGCCGGCGGCGGCACAGGCCTGGCGGATGCTGCGGGGGTTCATGTACTTCCTCCGGGGTCGTGAGAGAGCGGATCGAGTACACGCCCTCGTCAGGGCGCTCCGGCATGCCGATGGCGACGACGGTAGGCGGCCGAGGCAACCGTCCGGTGTCGCCGAGACGCCGGGCAGCGGAACGCCAGGGCGTCCTCGGCGAACTCCCAGCGAACGCGGCCCGTCCGTTACCCGGCGGACACCGGCGGCGAACACGCCCGTCATGCGCGCTCCCTACCGTCGGGCGCACCCGGACGACGGGGCCCTGCCGCACGAGCACGAGGAGCGCACATGCACGACGGACGAGACGCTGCCGAGACCCTCACCGCCGGCCTCGGCCGCCGACGCTTCCTCCAGGCCGCGGCCGGCGTGGGCGCCGGGGCCGCGCTGACCGTCGGGGCGGCGGTCCCCGCCGCCGCCACCTCGGGCGGCACCACCGCCGCGGGCCGGGGCGGGGCGGCGGGCTTCGGCGGCATCCTGCAGCCGGGCCGGGGCCGCATCCGCGGGGACCACTACCTGCGCTCCGACGTCGACGACGTGCTGTGGGGCTACGTCCCGTCGGTGCACGCGACCGCCGTGGCGCGCGTCCGGTCCGGCCGCACGATCACGATCGACTCGGTGTCGCACGAGGGCATCCTCGAGGACCAGGGCCGCGACCCGGTCGCCTGGTTCGGCGAGCGTGGCATCCACCGCCGCGAGGTGCTGGACGACGCCGTCGCCATCGCCGGCGGCTACGACCGCACCTCGCGCAACTTCGACGCCGACGGCCCCCACGTCATCACCGGCCCCGTGCACGTCGAGGGCGCCGAGCCCGGCGACGTGCTGAAGATCGAGACGCTCGACGTCGTCCCGCGCGTGCCGTACGGCGTCATCTCGTCGCGGCACGGCAAGGGCGCGCTGGCCCTCACCGCCTCCGGCGCACCCGCCGGCATCACGCTCGACGAGGTCATGCCGCCCGTCGCGACGGACGGCCGCGGCACCGGCGTCCCCACCGAGTACGGCAACGTGTCGGTGCTCGCGCAGATCCGGGGCGGCAAGGCGGCGATCGGCGAGGGCCGGTCGCGCGTGTCGTTCCCCCTGCGGTACTTCTTCGGCACGATGGGGGTCGCTTTCTCGGAGAACACCGGCCTCACCGCCCCCGAGGCCAACTCGATCCCGCCGACGCTCGGCGGCGGCAACATCGACATCAGCCGCCTGGGCGCGGGCTCCACGTTCTACCTCCCGGTGCGCGCGCCGGGCGCGCTGTTCTACGTGGGCGACCCGCACATGGCGATGGGCGACGGCGAGGTGGCGCTCACCGCGATGGAAGGCTCCCTGCGCGGCACGTTCCGCCTCACGGTGTGCAAGCCAGGCTCGGGCGACGCGCCGTCCGTCGCCTACTCGTACCCCTTCGCGGAGACGGAGGACGCCTGGATCCCCATCGGCCTGTCCGACCCGGACGGCGCCGTCGGCGGCAACGGCAGCGACCTCGACGTCGCGATGCGGCGCGCCGTCGTCAACGCCCTCGACTTCCTCGAGCACGACCAGGGCCTGGACCGCGCGATCGCGTACGCGTACCTGTCCGCGGCGGCCGACTTCGCCGTCTCGCAGGTCGTCGACCGGACCGTCGGCGTGCACGGCCTGGTCCGCAAGGCCGACTTCCGACGCTGACGGCGCGCGGGACCGCCCTGACGCCCGACGGCGACGACTGGCAAGATCGACCCATGCACGAGCGCGCAGGGAAGCCGGCCCAGGACATCGACCTCATCGACGTCGACCAGGTGGTGGGGGCGTACTACGACCTCGTGCCCGACGTCTCCGACCCGGCGCAGCAGGTGGTGTTCGGCACGTCCGGGCACCGCGGCTCCAGCCTGGACACGGCGTTCAACGAGGCGCACATCGCGGCGATCACGCAGGCGATCGTCGAGTACCGCGCGTCGCAGGGCACGGACGGCCCGCTGTTCATCGGCCGGGACACGCACGCGCTGTCGCTGCCGGCGTGGCAGACGGCGCTGGAGGTGCTGGCCGCGGCGGGCGTCACGGTGATGGTCGACGCGCGGGACTCGTTCACGCCGACGCCCGCCGTGTCGCAGTCGATCCTCATCCACAACGGGGCGACGACGGGCGACGGCGTGCGCACGCAGGGCCCCGGCCTGGCGGACGGCATCGTCGTCACGCCGTCGCACAACCCGCCGCGCGACGGCGGCTTCAAGTACAACCCTCCGCACGGCGGCCCCGCCGGGTCGGAGGCGACCGGCTGGATCGCCGACCGCGCCAACGAGATCCTGCGCACCGGCGGGCTCGCGTCCGTGCGCCGGGTCGCGCTCGAGGACGCGCTCGGCGCCGACACCACGCACAAGCACGACTTCCTCACCACGTACGTCGACGACCTGCCGAACGTCGTCGACCTCGAGGCGATCCGCACGGCCGGCGTGCGCATCGGCGCGGACCCGCTGGGCGGCGCGTCGGTGGAGTACTGGGGCGCGATCGGCGAGCGGTACGACCTCGACCTCACCGTGGTGAACCCGCAGGTCGACCCGCGCTGGTCGTTCATGACGCTCGACTGGGACGGCAAGATCCGCATGGACTGCAGCTCCCCGTACGCGATGGCGTCGCTGGTGGAGCGCATGGCCGGTCGTGACGGCGGCGACGCGCCGTTCGACGTCGCGACCGGCAACGACGCCGACTCGGACCGGCACGGCATCGTCACCCCCGACGCCGGGCTGATGAACCCGAACCACTACCTGGCCGTCGCGATCGAGTACCTGTACGGCGGCGCGCGGCCGGGCTGGCCGGACGGCACCGCGGTCGGCAAGACGCTCGTGTCGTCGGCGCTGATCGACCGCGTCGTGGCGGGCCTGGGCCGGCAGCTGGTCGAGGTGCCGGTGGGCTTCAAGTGGTTCGTGCCCGGCCTGCTGACCGGCGAGGTCGGCTTCGGGGGCGAGGAGTCGGCCGGGGCGTCGTTCCTGCGCCGCGACGGCCGCGTCTGGTCCACGGACAAGGACGGCCTGCTGCTGGCGCTGCTCGCCTCCGAGATCATCGCGACCACGGGCCGCACGCCGTCCGAGCACCACGCCGACCTCGTCGACCGTTACGGCGAGTCCTGGTACGCCCGCGTGGACGCGCCGGCCACGCGCGCGCAGAAGTCGCGCCTGTCGGCCCTCTCCCCCGACGAGGTCAGCTCCACCACGCTCGCCGGGCAGGACATCACGGCGACGCTCACCGAGGCGCCGGGGAACGGCGCGAAGGTCGGCGGCCTCAAGGTGACCACCGCCGACGCGTGGTTCGCCGCGCGCCCGTCGGGCACGGAGGACGTGTACAAGATCTACGCCGAGTCGTTCGTGTCCGCCGACCACCTCGCGGAGGTGCAGGCGGCCACGAAGGAGCTGGTCGACGGCGCGCTCGGCGACGCCTGACCGGCCGCCCGCCGTGCCGGCTCCCCGCACCTACGTCGTCACCGGCGCCGACTCCGGCCTCGGCCGGGCGGTCGCGGACCTGCTCGCCACGCGCGGGCGGGTGATCACCTGCGGGCTGGCCGACGACGTGGACGTGCGCGCCGACCTCACGACCGTCGCGGGCCGGGCCGACCTCGTCGAGCAGGTGCGGTCGCTCGGCGGCGGCCGGGTCGACGGCCTCGTCGCGGCGGCGGGTGCCGGCGCGCCCCGGCCGGAGACGGTGGCGCTGAACTACTTCGGCGCCACCGCCGTGCTGGAGGGGCTGCGCGGGTGCCTGGCGGCGTCGGACGCCCCGGCCGCGGTCGTCGTCTCGTCGTCGTCGACCCTGAACCGCGGCAGCGGTGCGCTGGTCCGCGCCTGCCTCGGCGGCGACGAGGAGCGCGCGCTCGCGGTCGCACGCCGACTGGTCCGCACCGGGCGCGGGAGCCAGCTCTACCGGTCGAGCAAGGCGGCGCTGAACCTGTGGGCACGGTCCACGGCCGTGTCGCCGGCGTGGACGCGCGCGGGCATCGTGCTCAACGCCGTGGCCCCGGGGATCGTCGCCACGGACGTCGTGACCCGCACCTGGGCGCGCGACCGTCTGCTGCTGGAGACGGCGCTCCCCCAGCCCCTCGGCGCGCCCGGGCCGGTCGCGCCGGTCGCCGACCTGCTCGCGTTCCTGGTCTCGCCCGAGAACCGCTTCATGACCGGCCAGGTCGTCTACTGCGACGGGGGCACCGACGCCCTGACGCGCGGCGGTCGCCCGCAGCGGGTGTACCTGCGGTACGGCGTCCGTGAGATGGCGACGATGTGGCGCGAGGCGCAGAGGCGCACGACCACTCCCTGACACCCATTTGATTTCAGCAGGCAACCTTTTTATGTTTGCTCCCCGCAACCAATATGGGGGTGGGCAAGCATGCCTGAGCACGTGCGGTACGAGGAGCTCCAGCGCCAGCTGCGCGCCGTCGGCGCGGTCAAGCGGACCATCGTGCGGAACCTGCCGCAGGACTGCGCCGTCGGGCCGACGGCCGTCATGTCGACCCTGCGCCGCCAGGGGCCGATGCGGCTGAGCCGCCTCGCCGACCAGCTCTGGCTCGACCTGTCCGTCACCAGCCGGCACGCGTCGCACGCCGTCGAGCAGGGCTGGGTCGAGCGCACGCACGACCCGGACGACCGGCGGTCCTGGATCCTCAGCCTCACCCCGGCGGGACGGCACAAGCTCGAGCAGATCTCCGAGCGCACCACCGGCCTGTTCGCCGAGCGGATGGGCGACTGGGACGACGCCGAGATCGACCGGCTGACCGAGCTCATGGCGCGCCTGCACGGCAGCTTCGCCGAGTGCCCGACGTCGGCCCGCGCCGCCGTCCCCGCCCGGGCCTGACGGCCCCCGCCCCCACCTCGACCCCGCAGCACCTCGAGAGGACCTTCATGGCATCGACCACAGCGGCGGCGCCCGCGCACGCCAAGCGCGGCGCGCGCACCGACCACCAGCCCGGGGTCTCGATGAGCCACCGGCAGATCCTGGAGGCCCTGTCGGGCCTCATGCTGGGCATGTTCGTCGCGATCCTGTCCTCCACGATCGTCTCGAACGCCCTGCCGGAGATCATCGCCGAGCTCGGCGGCGGCCAGTCGGCCTACACCTGGGTCGTCACGGCCTCGCTGCTGTCGATGACCGCCACCACCCCGCTGTGGGGCAAGCTCGCCGACCTGTTCAGCAAGAAGGTGCTGGTGCAGGTCGCGCTGGTGATCTTCGTGCTCGCCTCGGCGGCCGCGGGGCTCGCGCAGTCCGCGGAGTGGCTCATCGTCTGCCGCGTGTTCCAGGGCATCGGCACCGGCGGTCTGTCCGCCCTGGCGCAGATCGTCATGGCGACGATGATCGCGCCGCGCGAGCGCGGCCGGTACTCCGGCTACCTGGGCGCCACCTTCGCCGTCGCCACCGTCGGCGGCCCGCTGCTCGGCGGCGTCATCACGGACACCGACTGGCTGGGCTGGCGCTGGTGCTTCTACGTAGGCGTCCCGTTCGCGCTCGTCGCGCTGATCGTGCTGCAGAAGACGCTGCACCTGCCCGTCGTGAAGCGCGACAACGTGAAGATCGACTGGGGCGGCGCGTTCCTCTCGACCGCCGCCGTCTGCCTGCTGCTCCTGTGGGTCACGTTCGCGGGCGACAAGTACGACTGGAACTCGTGGCAGACGTACGCGATGACGGGCGGCGCGCTCGTCCTCGTGCTGCTGTTCGTGCTGGTCGAGTCGAAGGTCTCCCAGCCGATCATCCCCATGCGGCTGTTCCGCAACCGCACGGTGGCGCTCTCGTCGGTGGCCTCGCTCTTCGTGGGCGTGGCGATGTTCGCCGGCACCATCTTCTTCAGCCAGTACTTCCAGCTGGCGCGCGACAAGTCGCCGACGATGGCCGGCGTCATGACGATCCCCATGATCGGCGGCCTGTTCGTCTCGTCGACCCTCTCCGGCCTCATCATCACCAGGACCGGCCGCTGGAAGGGCTGGCTGGTCTCCGGGGCCCTGCTGCTCACCGCCGGGCTCGGCCTGCTGGGCACCATCCGGTACGACACCGAGTACTGGCACGTCGCCGTCTTCATGGCGGTGATGGGCGTCGGCGTCGGCATGATGATGCAGAACCTCGTGCTCTGCACGCAGAACCAGGTGGCCCCCGCCGACCTGGGGTCCGCCAGCTCGCTGGTCACGTTCTTCCGCTCGCTCGGCGGCGCGATCGGCGTCTCCGCGCTCGGCGCCGTCCTGGCCCACCGGATCCCCGACTACGTCGCGGACGGCCTGGCGAACCTGGGCCCGAAGGGCGCCGAGCTCGCCCAGGGCGCGGCGGGCGGCTCGGGCGAGATCCCCGACATGGACCAGGTGCCCGAGCCCCTGCGCGGCGTCCTCGAGAGCGCGTACGGGCACGGCATCGCGGACGTCTTCCTCATCGGCGCGTGCGCCGCCCTCGTCGCCTTCCTGCTCGTCGCCTTCATCAAGGAGGTCCCGCTGCAGACCAAGGGCGCGATGGAGCAGTCCGCCGACGAGGAGGCCGGCTCCGCGGCCCCGGAGGCCCTCGAGGACACCGAGGCCTACGCCCCTGAGCTCGTCGCGGTCGGCGCCGGGCCGACCGCTCGGCGCGCCGCTCCGGCGGCGGACGTCCTGCCCGACGGCGGCACGGACGGCATCACCGTGCACGGCCTGGTCCGCGGCGCCGAGGGCGCCCCGCTGCCGCAGGCGGCGATCACGCTCATCTCGCTGGGCGGGCGACAGCTCGGCCTCGCGATCGCGCGGTCCGACGGCGCGTACGCGGTCGACGCGCCGGGCGCCGGCACGTACGTGCTCATCGCCTCGGCCGACGGCTTCCAGCCGCAGGCCTCGACGATCGTCGTCGGCGCGACGCCGCTGGCCCACGACGTGCTGCTCAGCGGCACCAGCGGCCTGCGCGGCGTGGTGCGCGGCCCGGACCTGCACCCCGTCGCGGGCGCGATGGTGCTGGTCACGGACGTGCGCGGCGACCTGCAGGCGAGCACGGTCACGGCGGAGGACGGCGCGTTCGCCCTCGAGGAGCTCGTGCCGGGGCCCGTCACGGTGGCCGTCAACGCCGCCGGGTTCCGGCCCCGCGCGCTGCCCGTCGAGGTCGGCGCCGCCGGCGTCACGCGCGTCGAGGTGGAGCTCGCGGCGGGCGCCCGGGTGACCGGCGTCGTGCGCGCCCCGCACGGGCCGCTCGCGGACGCCCGGGTGACGCTCGTCGACGCGGCGGGCAACGTGGCCGGGACGGCGACGACCGGCGCGGACGGCGCCTACGCGTTCACCGACCTGGACGGCGGCGAGTACACGGTGATCGCGACGGGCTACCCGCCTGCCGCGACGGCCGTGAGCCTCGCCGGCGCGGGCGTCGACGGGCACGACCTCACCCTCGCCCACCCCGCGGAGTGAGCGGCGTGCTGACCGCCACGGTCCGGACGCGCGACGGGTGGGCCGTGCCGCACGCGGTCGTCACCCTCACGGACGCCGCCGGCGCGCAGGTGCTGCGCGCGGACGCGGACGACGACGGCGCGGTCCGCGGCGAGGCCGCGCTGGCCCCGGGCGCGTACGTCGCGATCGTCACGGCGGTGGGCTACGCGCCCGCCGCGACGTCGGCGATCGTCACCGCCGCGGGCCGCGCCGCCCTGGGGGCCGTGACGCTGGCCCGGCAGGGCGGCACGGAGCTGCCGCCGCCGGGCCCGTGGACGATCGACCCCGCGCACTCGTCGGTGGCGGCGGTGGCCCAGCACCTGGGCATCTCCAGCGTGCGGGGCCGGTTCACCGAGCTCGCCGGCCGGATCGACGTCGCGCCCGGCGACGTCTCCCGGTCCGGCGTGGCCGCCGTGATCGCCGCGGCGTCCATCGACACCGGCAACGCCTCTCGGGATGGCCACCTGCGGTCCCCGGACTTCCTCGACGTGGAGCGGTACGAGCACATCACGTACCGCTCGACGGGGATGACGCCGGTCGCCGACGGTCGCTGGACGGTGCACGGCGACCTCACCCTGCACGGGCTGGCGCACCCGGTCGACCTGGACCTGACCTACCTGGGCACCGGCGCCGACGCGCAGGGCGTCGTGCGCGCGGCGTTCCGCGCCACCACGGAGCTGCGCCGCGACGCCTTCGCCATCCGGTACAACGAGGTCGCCGCGGCCGGCGTCGCGATCGTGGGAACGACCCTCAAGGTCGAGCTGGAGATCCAGGCCGCGCAGGGCGCCGCGCTGCCCGCCTGACCGCGCGCCCTACGCGCGGCCGGCGCCGTCCAGTTCCTCCAGCTCCGCGACGAGCGTGCTGTGCTCGGCGTCCCGCCGGATCGCCGCCCCGAGGGCGCGCGCCGAGCGCGCGTACGACGGGTCGTCGAGCACGCGCCGGACGGCGTCCGCGAACCGCGCCGACGACGCCGTGCGCGGCAGCCGGACGGCCGCGCCCCGCAGGGTGACTCGGACGGCGTTGTCCGCCTGGTCGCGCCCGTGCGGGACGACGACGGCGGGGAGGTCGGCGGCGAGCGCCTTGAGCAGGGTCCCGTGCCCGCCGTGGGTCACGACGGCCGCGGCCTCCCGCATCGCCCTCCCGTGCGGCGCAGAGGCGACGACCGTGACGTCCGGCGTGCCACGGACCGCCGCCGGCGACACGGCGGGGCCGGTCGTGACCAGGCCGCGCACGGGCAGCGTCGCGAGCCCGTCGACGACCCGCTGCAGGACGCCGACGTGGTCCTGGAACGTCGACGACATGGCGACGAGGACGAGCGGGGCGTCACCGGGCGGCGGCGACCAGTCGTCGTCGTCCGCCCAGGACGGGTCGTCGAGCACCGGACCGACGTACCGCGCCGCGGGGGGCAGCGTCGCGGGGAGGTCGAACGCCGGGCTGGTCATGACCAGGTGGCGCCGCGCGCGGTGCACCTGCTCCCACGAGTGCGCGATCGGCCCGACGCCGAGCTCGGCGCGCAGGGCGTTGAGCCGCTCCAGCGTGTAGCGGTCGAGCCCGACGACCGTCATCCGACGCATGGCCGCGTCCCGCGCCCTGCCGAGCGGGCCGCGCGCAGGCACCAGGCCCATCCCGACCGGCGTCGCGCCCGGGGTGGGCGGGACGTAGACGTTGGGCATGAGGACGTCGAACGGGATGCCGCGCGACTCGGCCGCCATCATGGCGCCGAACGCGAAGATCGACGAGACGACGAGGTCCGGCCGGTCGTCGTCGATCGCCGCGGCGACGTCGCGCGCGTGCCCGGGCGCGGGCCCCGCGATCGCACGGTCGCCCATGAGGCGCGCCTGCGCGAGCGGGCTGGTGCGCTCCCAGTCGCGGAACGGGTCGTGCGCCGGGTCGCGGTCCGGGCGGTTCGGCCCGTGCTCCCAGCGCACGACGCGCGCCCCGGTGGCGCTCGCCTCCGGGAGCATCGAGTCCTCCACCAGCACCGTCACGCGGTGGCCGCGCTCCACGAGCCGTCGCGCGGCGCCGAGCTCGGGCGGTACCGTGCCGCCGCCGTCGGTCAGCGCGAAGAGGTAGGTGTGCGGCATCGCGGCCCCTCGGAGGTCGACTCACGGTGTTCGGCGTGCTCGGCTCCACGGTAGGCCGGACACGCTCACTCGCAGGCGGTCCCGTCCCCGTCGCGGTCCAGCCGGGAGGAGTAGCCGGGGTCGCCGCGGTGCACCGGCGCCGCGCCGGCCGCCCGCGCCGCGTCGCAGTTCGCGAACGGCTCCTGCGTGGGACCCGTGTCGTCCGAGCTCGTGTCGTCCGGGCTGGTGTCGTCCGGGCTGGTGTCGTCCGAGCCGGCGTCGTCCGGGCCGGCGTCCACCCGCGGCGCCGGCCCGCCGGACGGCAGCGGTTCGTCGGGGCACCGGGACAGGATGCCCGCGATGGCGTCGTGCTCGGCCTGCGTGACCCACAGCGCGTACGCCTGCTTCACCGCGACCTGCCGCGCCACGTACTGGCAGCGGAACGCCTTGGACGGCGGCAGCCAGGTCGCGGCGTCGCCGTCCCCCTTGCCCGAGTTGGTCGGGCCGTCGACCGCGAGCAGGTTCAGCGGGTCGTTGGCGAGCTGCCGGCGCGCCACGCCGTCGAGCTGCTGCGCCCCCTTCTGCCACGCGTCGGACAGCGCGACCACGTGGTCGATCTGCACCGCCGTGGACGTCGCCTGCCCGCGCAGGAAGTCGATCCGCGTGGCGGTGTACGGGTCGGCGAGCACGCCGCTCAGCACGATGCAGTCGTGCGTGTCCGGGTCGGTGACGGTGCGGGTCAGGTCGCGCGCGAGGACGTCGTTGCGGGTGTCGCACCCGTTGTGGTCGACGTCGGCCCACGCCGGGCCGAACTGGTCGCGGGAGTAGCCCGTCTTGGGCGCGCGACCCTTGACCGGCAGGCCCTCCAGCGCCGCGAGCGCGGTCCCCGCTGGTGACGTGCCCGACGACACGGGCGCGTCCGAGGGCGCCGGCTCGTCCGACGGAGCGGGCAGGTCGGACGGCGCTGCCAGGTCGGACGGCGCTGCCAGGTCGGAGGGCGCGACGTCGTCGACACCGGGGGTCGCGGGCTCGAGGCCGCCGGCGCACGCGCCGAGCAGGAGCGCGACGGAGACCCCCAGCGCCGCGATGCCGCCGCGCCGGGTGGTGGTCGCCGCCCTCACCGGGCGGGGTGCGCGAGCAGGTCGGCGTACTCGGGGTGGCGCTGCACGTAGGCCTTGATGAACGGGCACAGCGGCACGATCTTCTCCCCCGCGGCGCGCACCTGGTCGAGCGCGCCGGCGGCGAGCTGCGACCCGATCCCCTGCCCCTCGAACGCCGGGTCCACCTCGGTGTGCGTGAAGACGACCACGGCCGACCCCTCGTCAGCCTTCCGCTCGTAGTACGCGCCGCCGGCGCGGCGGCCGTCGTCGAGCCGGGCGAGGAAGACCTGGTGGTCGCGGTCGTCGACGACCGTCACGGAGGTGGGGGTGGCGTTCATGGCCCCCATCCTGGCCGCTGACCCCGACATCTGTCGCCCCCCGTGCCGGACGAGACGGACCTCACGGCGCCTGGTGGACCGGCTCCTCGTCGCCGGGCAGCAGGCGGTGCAGCAGCGGCGTGTTGACCCGCACGGTGAAGAAGTCGATGAGGGGCCCGGCGAAGAACGCCGTCATGACGGTCCCCACCCCCACCGGGCCGCCGAACAGGATCGCGAGGCCGACGAACGCCAGGTCCTGCACCACCCGCACCACCCGGTAGCGCCACCCGGTGCGGTCGACGACGATCGGCGCGATCGCGTCGTATGGCGCCGTCCCGATCCCCGCGGTCATGTAGGCCGACGCGCCGGCGGTGAACAGCACGATCCCCACCCCGAAGAGCACGGCCTGCAGCAGGTGGCTGGGCGGGTCGGGCACCAGGGGCGCCAGCAGCGCGCCGAACCACTGGACGAAGAACCCCGTCATCACCATGTTGATGACCGTGCCCAGCCCGACGTAGCGGCGCGCCCACACCACGACGGGCACGAGCAGGACGGCGTTCACGGCGAGCTGGTACGCCCCGAGCCCGATGCCGAGGTGCCCGCTGACCCCGATGTTCGCCGCCGTGAACGGGTCGACGCCGACGTGCGCGGACAGCAGCACGGCCGACCCGAGGGCGAGCACGGCGACGCCGCCGAGCGCCCAGAGCGCACGCGGCACGAGCTGCGCCGCGCGCACGCGGTCCCTGGCGGTCATGGTCCGTCACGCTAGAGGCCCCCGGCCGGGCGCGCGCGGTGGGGCTGCGCCGCACCAAGCCCCACACCCGCGGGGGTGGGAGAATCCGGCCGTGACCGAGCCCGTCCCCGAGGGCCCCGACACGGCGTCGGGCGCCCGGAAGCGCAACCCCTATCTCGACGTCCTCCAGGTACCGGGGGCGCTCCCGTTCTCCGCCGCCGGCGTGATCGCCCGGCTGCCGATGTCGATGGTCGGCATCGGCACGGTGCTCATGGTGCAGGCCCTGTACGGCTCGTACGCGATGGCGGGCCGGGTGTCGGCGGTGCTGGTGGTGGCGCAGGCCCTGGTCGCGCCGCAGATCGCGCGCCTCGTGGACCGGTCGGGCCAGGCCCGGGTGATGACCCCGATGCTGGTCGCGACGACGGTGGGGCTCCTGGGGCTGGTGGCGGCCGCGACCCTCGGCGCCCCGGAGTGGGTGCTGTGGGTGTGCGCCGCGGTGGGCGGGGCGAGCCAGGGCTCGTACGGGTCGCTCGCCCGGGCCCGCTGGTCCCACGTGCTCCCGGAGGCGCGGCGCGTGCACACCGCCTACTCCCTGGAGTCGGCCCTCGACGAGCTGGTGTTCATCGTGGGCCCGGTGCTGGCGACGACGCTCGCGACGACGGTCATCCCCTCGGGCGGCCTGCTGGTCGCGGCCGTCGTGGGCGGCGGGGGCGCCGCCTGGTTCCTCACGCAGCGGCGCACCGAGCCGCCCGCCCGGGGCGCGGCCGTACCCGCGGACGGCGAGCGCGTCGGCTCGGTGACGCATCCCGACGCCGTCCGCCTCGAGCGCCGCTCGGCGATCCGCATGCCCGGGATGCCGGTGCTCGCCGTCGTCTTCGTCGGCATGGGCGTCATGTTCGGGTCGAGCGACGTCGCCACCGTGGCGTTCGCGGAGGAGCAGGGGGTCAAGGGCCTCGCCGGGCTGGTGCTCGCCTGCTTCGCGCTGGGCTCGATGGTCTCGGGCCTGGCGTACGGGGCCCGGCACTGGGTGTCCCCGCTGTCGGTCCGGTTCACCGTCACGGCCTGCGGGATCGCCGTCGGGGTCTCCCTGTTCTTCTTCGTCCAGAACCTCGTGGTCCTGGGCGTGGTGATGTTCGTGGCCGGGTTCGCCATCGCCCCGACGCTCATCAACGGCAACGCCCTGGTGCAGGCGCTCGTCGCGCCGCACCAGCTCACCGAGGGCCTCACGTGGGTGGGCACGTCGCTGGGCGTCGGCGTCTCGCTCGGCTCGTGGCTGGCCGGCGTCGCAGTGGACGCCGTGGACTCGCACGCCGGGTTCCTCGTCACGATGTCGGGCGGCTGGGCGTGCGCCGTCCTCGCGGTCGTCGCCCTGCCGGGGATGCGCAGACGGAAGCCCTACACGGCCGCGACGCCCTGACGCTCGCGTCCCCGGGTCCGGTCAGGGGACGACGACGGTCTTGCCCCGGGAATGGCCGAGCCCGAGCTCGTGCACCGCGTCGGGCACCTCGGCGAGCGGGCGCACGGCCTCGACGGCGGGGGCGAGCCGCCCCTCGACGACCATCGTCGCCAAGGTCTGCAGGTCGTCCGGCTGGGTGATGCCGACGAACCCTCGCAGCCGTTGCCGCAGGAACGGCGACCACAGCAGCCCGCGGAGCTGGCGCTCCGCCCCGCCGAGGAGCCCGCTGGTGGTCACCCCGGCACCCAGCAGCACGAGCGTGCCGCGGGGCGTCAGGGCGCGGCGCAGGTCGCGCAGCGGCCGGTTGCCCGCGACGTCGACGACGACGTCGTGCAGCCCGGCCGCGGTGATCGGTTCGCGGGTGTAGTCGAGAACGCGCTCGGCGCCGAGCCGCGTGACCAGCTCCGCCTTGCCGGGGCCCGCGACCCCGGTGACGGCGGCACCTCGCGCCACCGCGAGCCCGACGACGAACGTCCCGACGCCGCCACCCGCGCCGGTGACGAGCACCCGCTGGCCGGCGCGCACCTCGCCGATGTCGCGCACGGCCTGGAGCGCCGTGGTGCCGGACACGCCGAGGGTGGCGGCCGCCTCGGGAGCGAGGTCCGGCGGGCGCGCGGCGAGCTTGTTCTCCGGCGCGAGCGCCAGCTCGGCGAACGTGCCGGCGCCCGTGCCGAACACCTCGTCCCCGACGGCGAACCGTCGCGCCCCGGGGCCCACGGCCTCGACCGTGCCGGCGAGCTCCTGACCCGCGACGCGCGCCTTCGGGCGGCGGAGCCCGAACGCGAGGCGCGCCACCGGTGGCCGTCCCGTCGTCAGGTACCAGACGCCGGCGTCGAGCGCCGCGGCCCGCACCCGGACCAGCAGCTCGCGGCCGGTCGGCTCCGGCGGGTCGACCTCGGCGAGCCGGAGCACCTCGGCCGTGCCGTAGCGGTCGTGCACGATCGCTCGCATCGTTCCTCCCGCGGGCCGGCGAGGGCTGCTGGTCGGGGTTCCTCGACGATACGCACGCCCGCGGGAGCACGCCGTGGCGAGCGCTCGGGGCTCAGGGCTCCGGATGGTGCGCGTCGTACCGCCAGAACCGGGGTTGCAGCCGCACGACCAGCCACAGCACGGCGACGCACGCGAGCCCGCCGACGACGGCCGCCCAGCCCTCGCCGAACCACGTGGCCTCCGAGCCCAGCACCATCTCCCCGAGCCGCGGCCCGCCCGCGACGACCACGATGAACACGCCCTGGAGGCGGCCGCGCATGTGGTCCGGCGTCGCGGTCTGCAGGATCGACTGGCGGAACACGGACGAGATCGCGTCCGACCCGCCCGCGAGCAGCAGCGCCACGCCCGCGAGCACGACGGCGCCCCACAGCACGCCGTCCGGCGCGTCCGGCCCGACGGCGACCAGCACCGCGCCGAAGGCCGTGACACTCAGCCCCCACGCCGTGATCGCCCACACGATGATCCGGCCCTGCCACCGCACGCGGACCAGCGCGCCGGAGAACACGCTCGCGAGGATGCCGCCGACGGCGAACCCGGCGGCGAGCACGCCCGTCGTCGTCTCCCCGCCGCCCAGGTAGAGCGCGCCCGCCGCGGGCCACAGCACGCGGGGGAAGGCGAGGACCATCGCGGCCAGGTCGACGACGAACGTCGTGCGCACGTTCGGCCGCGTCGCGAGGTAGCGCAGCCCGTCGAGCACCGAGCTCAGCCCGACGACGCGCCGCCGGGCGGGCGCGGCGCCGGTCACGTCGTCGTCCCTCTGGTCGTCCAGGGTCAGCTCGGGCGGGACGGCGGGCAGCCGCCACACCGCCCACAGCGCGGCGGTGAACAGCAGCGCGTCGAGGGTGTACGCCCAGGCATACCCCAGCCGGGCCACGAGGAGCGCGCCCACGAGGGGGCCGCAGGTGAGGGCCACGTTGAACGACAGCGTCTGGAGCGCGTTGGCCGCCGGCATGAGCTGCGGCTCCAGCAGGCGCGGCACGATCGACGTGCGCGCGGGGTTGTTGATGGCGAACGCCGCGGACTGCAGCGCCACGAGCCCGTACAGCAGGTTCACCGAGCCGACGTCGAGCCACGCCTGCGCCGCGATGGCCGCCGTCACCAGCCACAGCACCGAGGACGCGAGCAGCGAGACGCGGCGCCGGTCGTAGTGGTCCACCAGCGCCCCGCCGTACAGCCCGAGGGCGACCAGCGGCACCAGCGCGGCGATCCCCAGCGTGCCCACCGCGAGCGTGGACCCCGTCAGGGCGTACACCTGCAGGCCCACCGCGACCACGGTGACCTGCGTGCCGATGTTCGAGACGCCGAGGCCCCACCACAGGCGACGGAACGCCGGGGAGACGCGCAGCGGCGTGAGGTCGGCGATCAGGCGGGGCACGGTGTCCCAGGGTAGGCGTGTTCCGCGGGCAGCCCCGGGCGGGTCCGCCGAGACCCTCCCCCGAGAGCCCGGTGATCGTCCGCCCGGGGCCGCCACGCGTACCCCGCGTCGCCGGTGCGTCGTGGGTGCGGCCCGGCCCCCTGCGCCGTGCCGCACCCCGCCGACCCCAGCCGGGGCGGAGCTGCCACGGGACACTCCCCAGTGATCCCCCGTGACAGCGCCGCCCCGTCCGGAGCCGGTACCGGCTCCGACGGGGTCAGCGGGTCTCGACCGCGACGACCTCCCTCCGGCGGCGCAGCACCAGCGCGACGCCCGCCAGCATCAGCAGCAGCGCCGGGCCCAGCAGCCGCAGGTCGCCGCCCGTCGTCGGCAGCGACTGCATCGCGCCGGTCCCGCTGGCACCGTCAGCGCCGGACGCCGCCGTGGCGCCGTCGGACCCGGTACCGATCAGCTGTCCCGAACCGTCCGCGCCGGCGGCCTCGGCGACCGGTCCGCCCACCGGGGTGGTCGAGCCGTCGCCGGACCCGTCGTCACCCGGGTTGGCGGTGCCACCGTCGCCGGGGTCGGTCCCGTCGCCCGGGTCCGTGCCGTCCCCCGGGTCCGTGCCGTCACCAGGGTCCGTGCCGTCACCAGGGTCCGTGCCGTCACCCGGATCGGTGCCGTCACCCGGATCGGTAGCGGTGGTGCCGTCCTCCAGGACGTCGTCGACCAGACCGTCCTCGGCGAGGACGTCGTCGGTGACGGCCCCGAGGTCGCCCTCGAGCAGGTCGTTCACCGTGTCGTTGACGTCCTCGACGACGTGCTCGACGAGCTCGTCCGTGACGCCGTCCTGCGGCTCGTCGGCACCGATGATGTCGTCCACGGTGCCGTCCTCGCCGGCGATCCCGTCGACGGTGTCCTCGACGAGGTCACCCGTGCCGAGCACGTCGTCCACGGTGCCGGTCGAGTCGACGACGTCGTTCAGCACCGGGTCCAGACCCTGGTCCTCCAGCACGTCGTCGACCAGGCCGTCCTCGGCGGTCAGGTCGTCGACGACGCCCGGCAGGTCGCCGGCCGTCACCGAGTCCAGCGTCGAGTCGACGTCGTCCACCACGGCCTCCACGACGCCGTCCGTGACGCCGTCCTGCGGCTCGTCGGCGCCGACGACGTCGTCGACCACGCCGTCCTCACCGAGCAGGCCGTCCGCGGTGTCCTCGACGAGGTCACCCGTGCCGAGCGCGTCGTCCACCGCACCGGTGGAGTCCACGACGTCGTTCAGCACCGGGTCCAGACCCTGGTCCTCCAGCACGTCGTCGACCAGGCCGTCCGCGGCCGTGAGGTCGTCGGCCACCGCGCCGAGGTCGCCCTCGGTGAGGTCTCCCACCACCTGCTCGACGTCGTCGAGCGCGTGCTCGACGAGCTCGTCCGTGACGCCGTCCTCGGGCTCGTCGGCACCGACGACGTCGTCCACGACACCGTCCTCGCCGGCGAGGCCGTCCACGACGTCCTGCACCAGCGACCCGGTCCCGACGGTGTCGTCGACCGTGCCCGCCAGGTCGGAGACCTGGTCGACCACGTCGTCCGCGGCCGCGTCCACGCCGCCGTCCTCCAGCGCGTCGTCCAGCAGCCCGTCGTCGGCGGCGACGTCGTCGACCACGCCCGGCAGGTCGCCGGCCGTCACCGAGTCGAGCGTCGAGTCGACGTCGTCCACCACGGCCTCCACGAGACCGTCGGTGACGCCGTCCTGCGGCTCGTCGGCGCCGAGGACGTCATCCAGCACGCCCTCCTCACCGGCGATCCCGCCGACCACGTCCTGCACCGCCGACCCCGTGCCCAGCAGGTCGTCCACCGCACCGGTGGAGCCCACGACGTCGTTGAGCACCGGGTCCAGGCCCTGGTCCTCCAGCACGTCGTCGACCAGGCCGTCCTCGCCGGTCACGTCGTCGACCACGCCCGGCAGGTCGCCGGCCGTCACCGAGTCGAGCGTCGAGTCGACGTCGTCCACCACGGCCTCCACGAGACCGTCCGTGACGCCGTCCTGCGCCTCGTCCGGGCCGAGGACGTCGTCCAGCACGCCGTCAGCACCGAGGAGGCCGCTCACCGTGGACCGCAGCAGCGACCGCGTGCCCAGCACGCCGTCGACCGTGCCCGCGGCGTCCGCCACCGACACGGTCAGGTCGTCCACCGCGCCGTCCAGGCTCGGCAGCGCGCCGGTCAGGTCACCCAGCCCGGCCGAGTCGCCCGTGCCGGGCAGCGAACCGAGGTCACCGAGGTCACCGAGGTCACCGAGGTCACCGAGGTCACCGAGGTCACCGAGGTCACCGAGGTCACCGAGGATGGTGTCGGTCGCGCTGTCCTCCAGCGCGTCGTCCAGCACCCCGTCGTCGGCGACGACGGAGTCCACGACGCCGTCCAGGTCACCGGCGGTCAGACCGCCCAGCGCGGCGTCGACGTCGTCGAGCAGGTGCCCCGCGACCTCGTCCGTCACACCGGCCTCGGGCTCGTCGGCACCCAGGACGTCGTCCACGACGCCGTCCTCACCGACCAGCCCGTCCACCGTGCCCTGCACCACCGGCTCGGTACCCAGCGCAGCGTCCAGCGAGCCCGCCGCGTCCGAGACCCCGGACAGCACACCCTCGACCGTGGCATCGACATCCGTCAGCGCACCAAGGCCACCCAGCGACCCCAGATCACCGAGGTCACCCGGTCCAGCACCCGGCAGCTCACCGCCACCGAGACCAGGCAGACCATCCACGACACCGGTCAGGTCACCGACATCACCGAGGCCACCGAGGTCACCGAGGTCACCGAGGTCACCCAGGCCGTCGACCGACCCCAGGTCGTCGATCCCGGGAAGACCGTCGGTCGCGTCTCCCTCGAGCGCGTCGTCGACGAGGCCGTCGTCCGCGACGACGGAGTCCACGACGCCCTCCAGGTCACCGGCGGTGACGCCGTCGAGCGTGCCGTCGACGTCGTCGAGCGCGTGCTCCACGACCTCGTCGGTCACACCGGACTCGGGCTCGTCGGCACCGAGGACGTCGTCGAGGGCGCCGTCCTCACCGGCCACCGCGTCGACGGCGCCGTCGGCGACCCCGCCCACGGTGTCCTGCACCGCGGTGCCGGTACCGAGGACGCCGTCCACCGCACCGGTCGCCGTGTCGACGGTCTCGCCGACCTGCTCGAGCGCCGCGTCGACGCCCTGGTCCTCGAGCGCGTCGTCCACGACACCGCCGTCGGCTGCGACGTCGTCCACGACGCCCTCGACGTCACCGGCGGCGAGGTGTCCCGTCGCCTGCTCGACGTCGTCGACCACATGCTCGGTGACCTGGTCGGTCACGCCGGACTCGGGCTCGTCGGCGCCGAGGACGTCGTCCACGACACCACCGTCGCCGGTGACCCCGTCGACGGTGTCCCGGACGTCCGAACCGGTCCCGAGCGCCTCGTCGGCGGCTCCCGCCACGTCCGACACCTCGTCGGACGCACGGTCCACGGTCTCGTCGACCGCGCCCCCGGCTCCTCGGTCCGCGGGCTGCGGCGTGCCGCCGTCGCCCCGGTCGTCGCCGGCCGAGCCGCCGTCGGCGCCGTCGTTCCCGGAGTCGCCACCCGCCGGTTCGGCGGGCTGGTCCTCGATCGCGTCGTCGACGACGCCGTCGTCCCCGGCGACGTCCTCGACGACGCCCTGGACGTCGCCCGACTGCACGTCGTCCGCCGTCTGGTGCACGTCCTCGGCGACGGCGTCCACGAGGTCGTCGGTCGCCCTGTCGGACTCCTCGTCCGGCCCGGCGACGTCGTCGACCGCGCCGTCGTCGCCGGCGACGGCATCGACCACCGCCTCGACGCCCTCCGTGTCGACCTCGGGGAGGTCCACGGGCGTGTCGAGCTCGGCATCGTTCGTCTCCTCGGAGACCTCGCTCAGGTGGAGGTCGACCGAGGTGTCCGCACCGACGGTGGCGTCGACGACGTCATCGTCCGCGGCTTGGGCCGTCACGGCCCCGGCGACCACGAGGCCGCCTGCGACGAGCGCGACTTTCAGCGCTCGTCGGACATGGGTATGCATGATCCGCTCCTGACTGGCGTGGTGCGCGGGAGGCGGATGCCGCCCGCGGTCGCAGTCGCGCGTGAGGGCGCGACGCGGCCACGTCAGGCAGGAGAGACGGGGATGTCGAGAGCGACCGCCGGGAGGCGGTCGAGCTGGTCGCCCGCGGGGGCGATCCACGCCCGCGCGGTGAAAGGGTCGCTGCCCGCGAGGTCGGCCGCGGCGTCGCCGCCCGACGCCCCGCGGACGCTCGAGGAGGGGCCCGACGGCGCGCTGCTGGCGGCGGGCGCCGACGGCGTGGCCGGCGCGGGCTCACGGTCGGCGGGGACGAGCGCCTGGTCGGCGGCGTCCAGCACGCTGCCGACGTCGGAGAGGAACGCCCCCGGCGCAGGCTCGAGGACGGCCGTGCTCACGACCGCGGGCTCGGACCCCGAGGTGTGGCGCGCACCCGGGGCGGCGGCGTCGACGTTCGTCGCGCGGTCGGCGGGAGCGGCCGGTCCCGGCGCCGGCTCGGCGGGGTCTTCCGCGGCGGGCAGCCCGAGCACGGGCTCCGGGGCCGGCAGCAGGACGGGCTCGACCACCGGGGCGACGGCGTCCACGACCGGCTCGACAACGGGCTGCAGCGTCCCGCCGACGGGGTCGACCACGGGAGCGAGCGCATCCACCACCGGGGCCGCCACGTCGAGGACCGGGTCGACGACAGGCTTCAGCGAACCCGTCACGGGGGACACCAGTCCGACGACGGGCTCGAGCACCGGGTCGAGCGTCCTCACGACCGGAGCGACGACGTCACCCACCCCGTCGGTGACGGGCGCGAGCGGACGCGTCACGTCGTGCACCACGTGGCCGACCGGCTCGAGCACCGGGGACAGCGACCGGGTCACGGGGGCCAGCGTCTCCGCGGCCGCGCCCGTCACGGGCTCGAGCGCCCCGCCGACCGGTCCGGTGATCTCCTCGACGACGCCCGCCACCGGGTCCACGACCGGCGACAGCGGGCTGAGGACCCCCTCGACCAGCGCCCCCACCGGCTCGGTCACCGCGCCGACGGGCGCCGTCACCGCCTCGACCGTGCGAGCGACGGGCTCCAGCACGGTGCCGCGCTCCGCGTGCTCGGCCGGTGCTTCGGTCTGCTCCGGCGCGGCGTCCGGCCGTGCCGCCTCGGCGGGGGCGGGCTGCTCGGACTGCTCAGGCACCTCGGACTGCTCGGGCTGCGGTTCGTCCGCCGGCTGCTCCTCGACGGCCAGCTCGCGAGCCAGGTCCTCGGCTGCCTGCTCGGCGGGCGCCACGACCTCGTCGTGCACCGCCGTGCGCAGCCGCTCGGCCTTCTCACGGACCGGTGCCACGGCATCGTCGACCGCGTCACGCACACGTTCGGCTCGGCGGTCGGCCGACCGCTCACCGTCGTCGGCGGCAGGCTCGTCGGCCTCCGGCTCGTCGGCGGCAGGCTCGTCGGCCGCAGGCTCGTCGGCCGCAGGCTCGGCGGCCTCCGGCTCGACGGCGACGGGCGCCTCCGCCTCGTGCTTCTCCACCGAGCTCTTGTCCACCGCGGGCTTCTCCACCGCGGGCTTCTCCACCGCGGGCTTCTCGGGAGCAGCCTCCTCGGCCGGGGACTGCGCGGCACGCTCACTCTCGACGGGCTCCTGAGCAGCCCGCTCGTGGCGCGGCTTCGGAGCGTCCGCGGCCTTCTCCTGCCCCCGCTCCGGGGGTCGAGACTCGCGGTCCCCACGGTCCCCACGGTCCCCACGGTCCCCACGGTCCCCACGGTCGCCGTCGTCGTGGTCGGTCAGCGACCGGACCACGGACGTCAACGGGCCCTCGTGGCCGCCGTCGTCGGCTGACGCGGTGCCGGCGAGGGTGACGCTCAGCGCGGCGGCCCCGGCGAGCCCGACGGCGGCCCCGGCCACGCGCGCGACCCAGCGCCGGCGGCGTCCTGCCGCCGGAGCACGGTCCACGCTGCGTGTCACTCGGCCCCCTTCGATGCCACGCCGGGTCAGGCGCTGCTCCGTCATGACCCAGCTCACACTGTGACGCCCGAGCAACGGTCACGCAACAACAGCGGGTGAGACTTCACCCGGCGGCGGGTCCGACCACCCAGGCGTGGCGCCTGTCGCGGGTCAGGCCACCGACGTGCCGAACAGCAGCCCCAGCGCGTAGGTGACGGCGGCGGCGCCGAACCCGATGGCGAGCTGGCGCAGCGCGCGCGTCCACGGCGACGTGCCGGACAGCAGCCCGGTGATCGCGCCCGTGATCAGCAGCGACACGCCCACGAGCGCGGCGGCGACGGCGATCGCCGGGAAGCCGGTGAGCCCCAGCAGGTAGGGCAGCACGGGGATGATCGCGCCGGACGCGAAGAAGCAGAAGCTCGAGATCGCCGCCCCCCACGCGGTGCCGTGGGTCTCGAGGTCCGCCTGCTCGTCGACGGCCGGCGCGTCGTCATCGAGGTCCGACGCCACCGCTCCCGTGGCGGCCAGCCCGGCCAGCACGTGGTCGGCCCGGCCCTGCGCCTCGTCGGACGACATGCCCCGGGCGCGGTAGACGAGCGCCAGCTCGTTGGCGTCGACGTCGAGGTGCGGCAGCACGGTGGCGCTCTTCGGGTCGGGGGTGGACGCCTCGAGCAGCTCGCGCTGCGAGCGCACGGACACGAACTCGCCGGCGCCCATGGACAGCGCGCCGGCGAGCAGCCCGGCGACGCCGGTGAGGAGCACGGTCTGCGACGAGACGCCGGAGGCGCCGATGCCGAGCACGAGCGCGAGGTTGGAGACCAGACCATCGTTGGCGCCGAAGACGGCGGCGCGGAACGTGCCGGACATCCGGTTGCGTCCGCGCGAGGCGAGCGCGCGCACCACCTCCTCGTGGATCTGCTCGTCCGCCGCCATCGTGGCGGTCGCGTGCTCGTCGGCGTCGTACGACGAGCGGGCCTCCGCCCGCTGCGCGAGCGCGAGCACGAAGACGCCGCCGAACCGCCGCGCGAGGAGACCGAGCATGCGGGTGCGCAGGTCACCGCGCAGCGGCCGGCCGACGTCGTCGCCCAGGAGGTCGAGCCAGTGCTGCTCGTGCCGCTTCTCGGCGTCGGCGAGCGCGAGGAGGATGGCGCGCTCCTCGCCGGTGCGCCGGCGGGCGAGGTCGCGGTAGGTGGCGGCCTCGGCGCGCTCGTCGGCCAGGTAGCGGCGCCACTTGCGGATGTCGGCCGGGCGGCGCGCGGGGCGGTCGGGCGCGGGCGGGTCGGTTTCGGGCATGGCGGAGCCGTCGGTCATGTCGTCATGATCATCGCTGGAGACGCCTCCTGGGTTCCGGGCGGAGCCGCCGCGTCTTCCGGGGCCGCGCGCCCGAGTTTTCGGCCGTCCGCAGCCCGCCCGCCCCTCGCTCTTCGGGCGGCGGCGTGGACAGGGCCCCGAGTGTCACCGGCACGGGGCACAATGGGGGCGGCAACCAGGGGCTCGGACACTGGGAGACTCCGGCGTGATCATTGTCAGCACTGACGGCTCGTGCCTCCGCAATCCCGGGGGCGCGATCGGCTGGGCGTGGATCGCCCACGAGGGCGGCCGCTTCGACTCGGGCGGCGCCGCGTCCGGCACCAACCAGGTCGCGGAGCTCACCGCGCTCCTGCGCGCGATCGAGGCGCATCCCGGGGCAGAGCCGCTCCTCATCGAGTCGGACTCGCAGTACGCGATCCGGTGCGCGTCCGAGTGGATCCACGGGTGGAAGCGGAAGGGCTGGCGTACCGCGTCCGGAGACCCCGTGAAGAACCTCGAGCTGATCCGCACCATCGACGCCGCGATCACCGGCCGGGAGGGCCCCGTCCGGTTCCGGTGGGTACGCGGCCACGTGGGCAACCCGTTCAACGAGCGCGCCGACCAGCTCGCCGGCCTCGCCGCGCAGGACTGGGCCGCCGGCCGCGGCGGCGTCGACGAGCTGCTGCTCACGGAGGACGCCGGCGCGGGCACCTCCCCGCGCGAGGACGGCGCGGAGCGCCCCGCCGCACGGCCCGCGCGCGACGCGGATCCCCTTCGCGACGTCACGCCCGTCGGTGCGCGCGGCGACACCGGCTGGGAGCTCGGAACGCTCTTTGACTAGCGCACCCCCTCTGACCAGCGCGGCGACCGTGCCGTCGCCGGCCGCACGACCGACGGCCGACGTCACGGTGGAGCACGCGTCGGAGCGGCCGCTCGACCTCGGGCTGACGCTCAGCCCGCTGCGGCACGGCGCCTACGACCCGACGTTCCGACGCACCCCCGACGGCGCGTTGTGGCGCACCACGCTGATGCGCACCGGGCCGGTCACGCAGCGGTTCGTCGCGACGGGCGCGCGCACCGTCGTCGTGCAGCACTGGGGGCCGGGCTCAAGGGAGGCCGCCGACGCCGTGCCGGAGCTGCTCGGCGAGGGCGACGACATCTCGGCCTTCAGACCACCACCGCAGGCCCACGACGCCGCGCGCCGCACCCCCGGGCTGCGGATGTGCCGCAGCGGACGGGTGCTGGAGGCTCTGGTGCCCGCCGTCCTCGAGCAGAAGGTGCAGGTCGTGACGGCGCACCGCGCATGGCGGTGGCTCGTCGCCCGGCACGGCTCGCCCGCGCCGGGGCCCGCCCCGGAGGGGCTGCGCGTGGTGCCGTCCGCGCGCGGCTGGGCCGCCGTCCCGACCTGGGACTGGCACCGCGCCGGGGTCGACCCGCGTCGGGCGGCGACGGCCGTGCGGTGCGCCCAGGTCGCGGCGCGGCTCGAGGACGCGGCCGGGATGCCTGCCGACGAGGCGCGCGCCCGGCTCGAGAAGGTGCCCGGCGTCGGGGTGTGGACGTCCGCCGAGGTGGCGCAACGCGCGTTCGGCGACGCGGACGCCGTGTCCGTGGGCGACTTCCACCTCGCCGGCGCGGTCGGCTGGGCGCTCACCGGCGAGCGCACCGACGACGAGGGGATGCTGCGCCTCCTCGCACCGTATGCCCCCCACCGGCACCGGGTGGTGCGGCTGCTGTTCCTCGACCGCAGGCCGCAGGCTCCGCGTCGGGGCCCGCGGCTGTCGATCGCGGACCACCGCGCGATATAGCCGGTCAGTCCGGCAGGCTGCACACGCCGTCCACGCAGACCGCGCCGTCGTCGCCCAGCAGCTGAAGCGGGCGTTCGTCCGCGCCGTGGTGGGGTGCCGCCGCCTCGGCCGCGCTGACGGTCATCAGCGTGGTGCGGCGCGGGTTGGCGATCGAGCGGTACGAGCTCTCGGTGGCGTCGTTCATGTTTCTCCTCCAACGGAACCACTGCCGCGGGACGACCGGGCGGGGTGGGCCCGAGACCGCGGCGCCCGCGACGGTGCGGGCTGGCCTCGATTCTCGGTGATACTGCGTCTCACGGCCAGGGCTGGCGGTGTGAGATGCGCCTCGCTCGCCCGGCTCAGGCCTCCGCGAGCACCTGGTCGAGCACCTGGACGAAGACGTCCGGGTCCTGCGCGCCGGACACGCCGTAGCGGCCACCGAGCACGAAGAACGGGACGCCGTTGATGCCGTACGCGCGGGCGCGGGCGATGTCGTCCGCGACGGCCTCGGCGTAGGTGCCGGCGTTCAGCGCGACCACGACGGCCTCGCGCTCCAGGCCGACCTCGACGGCCAGGTCGGCGAGGTCCTCGACGTGGCCCACGTGCTCGCCCTCGGTGAAGTACGCGCGCAGCAGGCGCTCCTTCATCTCGTCCTGCTTGCCGAACGCCTTGGCGAGGTGCAGCAGCTCGTGCGCCTTGAGCGTCTTCGTGTGCTTGACCTGGTCCATCCGGTAGGTGAGGCCCTCGGCGGCGGCGAGCGCCGTCACCTGGTCCTGCATCTGCTGGGCGGTCTCCAGCGGGATGCCCTTGTGGTCGGCGAGGAACTCGGTGGCCGTGCCCTCGAAGTCGACGGGGGTGTCGGGCGAGAGCTCGAACGAGTGGTACTCGACCTCCACCTCGGGGGCGGCGCCGTCGCGCTCCGCCATCCGCTGCAGCGCGGACTCGAAGCGGCGCTTGCCGATGTAGCACCAGGGGCACGCGACGTCCGACCAGACGTCGACCTTGAGGGGGGTGTTCTCGATAGCGGTCACGGACGTACGAACGCCCCGCCGCGGGAGGCGATTCCCGCGGCGGGGCGTGTCGTGCGTCGCAGACGCCGATGAACGACGGCGCGTCAGTTGAGCGGCGCGGCCTCGTCCGACTTCGTCGGCAGCTGCCCGCCGGCGATGCCCGCGATGAGCTGGTGGATGTCCACGCCCGTCAGCTGCTTGACGACGCCCTGACCCTCGCCGAGCACGGACGCGACCGTCTTGGTCACCGCCGACGCGCCGTCCGTGGAGACGACGGTCATGCCCTGGATCGAGCCGATCGGCTCGGCCGCGGCGCGGACGATCTCGGGCAGGCGCTCGATGAGCTCCTGCACGAGCGCGGCCTCGCCGTACTTCTTCAGCGCCTCGGCCTTGGCATCCGTGGCGACGGCCTCGGCGCGCCCCTCGGCCTCGACCGCGAACGCCTTCGCCTCACCCTCGGCCTTGATGCCGGCGGCCAGCGCGATCTGCCGGTCACGCTCTGCCTCACCGGCCCGGCGCACGGCCGCGGCGGAGGCCTCGGCGTCCTGGATGGCGGCCGTCTTGTTCGCCTCGGCGATGGTGGTGCGCTTGAACGCGTCGGCCTCGGTGGCGGCGTTCGCGGCGTCACGACGGGCCGTGGCCTCCTGGACCTCGGCGTACGCCTTGGCCTCGGCGGGCTTGCGGATCTCGATGTCGAGGCGCTCCTGCGTCACGCGGGCCTGCTCGGCCAGCGCCTCGCGCTCCTGCTGCGCCACGAGGCGGTCCTGCTCCGCGCGCGCGAGCTGGCCCGCGGCGTCGGCGTTGGCGTTGGCGCGGTCCGTGTCGGCCTTGATCGCGGCCTTCTTGAGGTCGAGCGCCTTCTGCCGCTCGGCGATCTGCTCGGCCGCCTCGATGACGGCGAACTCGGACACCCGCCGGGCCTCCGCCTCGGAGACCTCCGCGACCTGGAGCGCGCGGGCGCCCTCGGCGCGACCCAGGTTGGACAGGTAGTCCGACCCCGGCGTCGAGATGTCGGAGATGTTGAGCAGGTCGACCTGCAGGCCCTGCTCCGCCAGGTCGGTCTTGGTCGACTCGACGACGCGGTCCGACAGACCCTTGCGGTCGGAGATGATCTGCTCGATCGTCATGTCGCCGACGATGGAGCGCAGCGAGCCCTCGAGGGACTCCTTGATGATCTCGGTGAGCATCTCCTGCTGGGAGAGGAAGCGCTGCGCCGCGCGCCGCACGCCCTCGTCGTCGCCCCGCACCTTGAAGTTGATCGACGCCTTGATGGCGATCTTGATGCGGTTCTTGTCGACGCCCTCGACGGTGATGCCGATCTGCCGCTGCTCGAGCGAGATCGCGAAGCCCTGCTGGAGGATCGGCCAGACGAACGTGCGGCCGCCGATGACGACGCGCTGGCTCTGGGCGGCGGACTCCTTCTTGCCGGCGCCGCGGCCCACGATGACGAGGGCCTGGTTCGGCGGGACCCGGCGGATCCGCTGGGCGACGAAGATGCCCACCGCGAGGAACGCCACCACGAGGGCGAGCACCGCGATCGTGGTGATGAAGCTGCTGTCGGTCGAGTCGAACATGGTGCGCGCCGGAGCGCGTCTCCTTCCGGTCGGTGCTGCGGGGTCCTAGGGAGAGGTCAGCGGGCCTGCGGGCCGGGGACCCCGACGCGCACGGTGGAGCCGGAGTGCTCGAGCACCACGACGCGGGACCCGGCCGCGATGGGCTCGTCGGAGCGGGCCAGGCGACGCTCGAGCTCGCTCGGGACGTCGAGGGAGACCTCGCCCGACGTCGCCGTCACGGCCGTCGTCGCCGTACCGTGCGCACCCACGAGCGAGACGACGACGCCGTCGTCGCTCGACGCGAGCCGCCGGACCAGCACCTGCGCCAGGACGACGGCCAGGAGGCCGACGACCGCGGAGGCCACGTACGCGATCCACGAGGCGAGGTCGTTGGCGACGACGATCGTGCCCACGGCGCCGAAGACGACCGCGCCGACCCCGAGCGACGTGCCCGACAGCGCCCCGTCGCCGAGGTCGACCAGCTCGCCGACGAGGAGCGACACGAGCAGCAGGACCATCCCTGCGGCGCCGATGAGAACGAAGACGAGCACGGGTGGCCTCCCCGAGTGGCGAGTGATGAAGATGTGACGGTCCTGTGACGGCGACGACACCCTAGCGAACTCTGGGCGGTTCCTGGAAAGCCTGTCCACAGCGCCGTCCGGGTGCCGTCGCCGCAGGTCTGCGTGATGCTCGGAGCATGCCTCTCGTGCCGAGCAAGGACCCGCAGCTCGTGCTCCTGCGCCACGGCGAGACGGAGTGGAGCGTGAGCGGCCAGCACACCGGTCGCACCGACATCGCGCTCACCCCGGCCGGCGAGGAACAGGCCCGGACCGCCGGACGGGCGGTGGCGGGCATCGCGTTCTCCGCCGTCTACGCGTCGCCGCTCGAGCGCGCCCGCCGCACGGCCGCGCTGGCCGGCCACCCGGACGCCGTCGTCGACCCCGACCTCGCCGAGTGGGACTACGGGCCCGTGGACGGCCGCACCAGCGCCGACGTCGGCGCCCTCCTCGGCCACCCGTTCCAGATCTTCGACGACGGCGTGCGCGTGCTGCCGCCCGACCCGGAGCACGGCGACGGGCGGCCCGGGGAGCTCCTGGAGGACGTCGCGGCCCGCGCCCGGCGCTTCGTGGAGCGCGCCGACGCGACCCTGCGCGACGGCGGGAACGTGCTGGCCGTGGCCCACGGCCACCTGCTGCGCGTGCTGGCGACCGCGTGGCTCGGCATCGACCCGCGCTTCGGGTCCCGCCTGGAGCTCGGCACCGCCGCGATCTGCCAGCTCGGGTACGGCCACGACCTGCGCACCATCGAGGGCTGGAACCTGCCGCCGCACGTCTGAACGGCTCTGCACCGCGCTGAGCAGCGACGTCGCGCCCCGACCGGCGTCTGGCACGATGTGCGCCATGGCGCTGAACGACGACGACCTCATCGACGGCGAGCGCGTGGTCATGGACCTGCACGAGCACGCGAAGGCCGTGGTGTGGCCGTTCCTGCTCCTGCTCGTGCTCCTTGTCGCCGCCGCGTTCTCCTTCGTCGTCCCGATGGACGACGTGGTCCGGTGGATCGTGCTCGGCCTGCTGCTCGTCGTCGCCGTCGTGTGGGTGCTCGTGCCGTGGCTCAGGTGGCGCACCACCTCGTGGACCGTCACCACCAAGCGCATCGCCATGCGCTCCGGCATCGTCACCCGCGTGGGCCGCGACATCCCGCTCTACCGCATCAACGACGTCGCGCTCGAGAAGGACCTCCTGGACCGGCTGCTCGGCTGCGGCACCCTGCAGGTCTCCGACGCCACCGAGAAGGCGGGCATGGTGCTGCGCGACGTCCCCCGCGTCGAGCGCGTGCAGGTGCAGCTGCAGGAGCTGCTGCACGGCGCCGACGACGGCTCGGACGACGGCGAGTGGCCGCCGACCGAGCCGCCGCGCGGACGCCGTCGCTGAGTGACGGAGCAGCGTCCCCGGCCGATGCCTTCGGGAAGCTCCTCATCCAGGCGCCCGTGCGGCGCTACCCGCTGAGACCGCGCCTCCCGTACCGCGGGCGGACCAGCGTGATCCACGCACAGGCGACACCCATCGGGAGCAGGGTCAACGCCGTCACCGCGATGCCGTCCAGCGTGCCTCCCTCGTCGGCGGCCAGGGTCGTCGCGGTCAGCAACGACAGCACCATGTTGTTGCCCGCGTGGGCCAGGCTCGACGTCCAGACCGTCCCCGAACGCAGGCGCAGCCAGGTCAGCAGGATCTCTTGGAGCACGAAGGAGGCCGTCCACACCGCCAGGCCCAGAAGGACGTGCGAGAACTCGACGTACCCGAGAAAGGCCAGCGGGTAGTGCCACACCGCCCAGATCAGACCGGTCAGCAGGGTGGACGCCCAGGGCCGGTGCGGCACCAGCCGCAACCGTAGGTACGAGGTCCAGCCGAACTCCTCGCCCCAGTACAGCGGGGTGATCACGAGGGCGAGCGCCTGGAGGCCGACGACCGTCACCCACCAGGGGGTTCCGCCCTCGCCGACCATGCTCGTCGACGGTGCCCAGAGGCCGAGCACCGCGGCGGCGGCCAGGGTCCCGGCGGTGAGCGCGAGCGGGCCCCACCAGGCGATGAGGTAGTGCGGCCAGGCCTTGCGCCACCGCGGCCTGAGTCCCGCGTCCGCGAAGCCCTCGCGGGTCACCCACCGTCGCACGACGACGGCCGCCACAGCGGGGGCGAAGGCGAACGGGAGCTGGACCAGCGGGTCCACCACGGACCAGCCCAGCACAAGGCGAGCGACGAGGACGTACCCCCACGCCGGGACGAAGGCGAGCACCAGGAACCAGACGAGTCCGCCGGTCGGCGACGTCGTGCGAGGGGACGAGGGCATGGGGAGACGTGGTCCTTTCCGGAGGGCTGAGGGCACCGATCGATCGTCGCGTCCACGCGCGCGTCCGGAATCCCCACCGAGAGCGAGATCTCGCTCGCACGAAGGGGTGGACCGCACCTCCCTCCCCTGGGGGAGGTACGCCCGGTCGTCGACGGCGAGACTTGGCGCGTGCCGACCCTGACCCACCGCCTCTTCGGGCCCACAGCGCTCCACGCTGCGGGCTACACCGTCGCCGGCCTCGCCCTCGCCATGCTGCCGACACCGTTCGCGCTCGTCGCAGGGCTCGCCGTCCCGATGCCCCCGTCCGGCCGCGTCCTCATCTTCGTGGGCGTCTGGGCCACCCTGCTCGTCGCCGTCGGCCTGATCCCGGTGGTGCACGACCCCTACGTCCGCGTCACCGACCGGCTGCTCGGCACGAACCTGGGCGCGGTGCGGCCGGCCGGCGGCAGGCGGGTGGGGACAGGTCTGTGGACCCTCGTGCACGCCGTTGCCGCCTGTCTCGCCTGCGGGGTGTGCTTGCTGCTCGTCCTGACCGCCGTCGCTCCTCTCGTCGTGTGGCTCGACGGCGGCGGGAGCATGGCCCTCCTCCGCGGGCAGGTGACCGTCCCGGCGGGGCCGGCCGGTGCATGGACGGTCGTGCTGGCGCTGCTCTGCGGCCTCCTCGCCGCCGCCGCGAACGCACTCGTCGGCGCGGCCCTGCGCACCTGGGCGCCGCTCCTGCTCGGCCCGCGCCAGGACGACCTGGTCGCCGCGGCCGAGGAGCGCGCGGCGGTGCTTGCCGAGCGCAACCGTCTCGCGCGCGAGCTGCACGACTCGATCGGGCACACCCTGACCGCGTCGACGATCCAGGCGGCCGTGGCCTCGCGCCTGGTGGACGTCGAGCCACACGCGGCGCGAGCGGCGATGGCGAGCATCGAGCAGAGCTCGCGGGTGGCGCTGGAGGACCTCGATCACGCGCTCGGTCTGCTGCGCGACGAGTCGGCCGCCCCACGGCGCCCACAGAGGACTCTCGCCGACCTCCCGGAGCTCCTCGATCATGTGCGGCGCGCCGGGACCCCGGTGAGCGCAGAGCTCGGGCCCGACGCGACCTCCGTCCCGGCCACGATCTCGCGGGAGGCGTACCGGATCGTCCAGGAGGGGTTGACGAACGCGATGCGGCACGCGAGACGGGCTCCGGTCCGCGTGTCGGTCGAGGTGACGGCCGCCGCCCCGGGCGGACAGCTGACGATCGAGGTGGCGAACCCGATGCCGGCAGGGTCAGCACGGGCCGGACGCGTCGGAGCGGGGCCACGAGAGGAGGCACGCCACGGTGGCGGCCACGGTCTTCGCGGCGTGGCGGAGCGGGCGCGCACGCTGCGAGGAGCAGCGACCTTCGGCCCGGTCGACAGGCCGGAGGGACCGGAATGGCGCCTCTCGGCCCGACTGCCCCTGTCGACAGGGCGGGGGTGACGGCGTGCGCGTGCTGATCGTGGACGACGAGGAGCTCACCCGGAGAGGGTTGCGGGCCCTGTTGTCCCTGGAGCCCGACATCGAGGTGGTGGGAGAGGGCGCGGACGGCGCGGAGGTCGTACCGCTGGTGCTGAGCCTCCGCCCGGACGTGGTCCTGATGGACGTGCGGATGCCGGTGATGGACGGGATCGCGGCGACGGTCGCGCTCCGTGATGCCGTGCTGCGCGAGACGGCACCGCGCCAGGATGCGCCGGGGCCGCCGAGGGTCGTCGTGGTGACGACGTTCGAGAACGACGAGTACGTCTACGACGCGCTGCGCGCGGGCGCCGACGGGTTCCTGCTGAAGCGGGCACCGGCGGAGCGGATCGCGGCCGCCCTCCGTCTCGTGGTCTCCGGCGAGACCCTGCTGTTCCCCGAGGCCGTGCGTCGCCTGGCACTGGCACGCCCCGCCGCGGTGGAGACCGTTCCCGAGGGAACGCTGACGGCCAGGGAGCTGGACGTGCTGCGACTCATGGCGGGCGGGCTGTCCAACCAGGACATCGGCGCTCGGTTGTACGTGACCGTGGAGACCGTGAAGACGCACGTGGGGAACGTTCTGGCCAAGCTCCGTGCGACCAACCGGACGCAGGCAGTGGTCATGGCCTACGAGTCGGGCCTCGTGGAGCCCGGGAGAGCAGGGAACGTCATGCCCTGATCCACCGCCGAGGTCGGTCCCGGAGCACGCGGTCTGTTCAGAACGGCGGCAACGGTCCCTCACCAGGCCGGCCGCACGCGTCGAGGCCCCCGGCCGGCGGGTCCTGGTCGCGTGAGATCTGGTAAGGCGGGATCTCGTCAGGTGGTCCATGGACGACGGGCGGCCGGTCGAACCGGTGACCGGTAGGGGCTGTCCACGTGGTGCGCCCGTCGACCGGGTCGCGTTCGACCCGCCACCCGCCGACCGTCTTGGCGCGGTGGTGGGTGCGGCACAGCGCGTGCAGGTTGCCGCCGTGGGTCTGCGGGGCGTCGGACGCGGGGTCGAAGGGTTCGACGTGGTCGAGGTCGGAGCTCGCGGCGGCGGGCACCCGGCAGCCGGGGAACGTGCACGTGACGTCCCGCGCGACGACGGCCGCCCGCAGCGCCGCGCTCGGCCGGTAGGCGCGGGACGACAGATCCGTGAGCACCCCGCTGCCCGGGTCGGTGAAGAGGCGCTGCCAGACGGCGTCCGGGTCGGACGCGAGCGTCCGCGCCATCTCTGCCGGGATCGGCCCGTGCCCCGCCAGGATCGCGGGCAGGTCGTCCGAGCCGAGCAGCGTCGACGCCGCGACCGTCACCCGGATGCCCGCGCGCGAGCGCGACGCGAGCACCGGCCCGCCCACGTCCCCGCCCGGCGAGGTGCCGCCGCCGGCGGCCCGTCCAGATGCAGCCAGCTCGGTCGCGGACTGCCCCGTCGCGGGCTGCCCGGTCGCGGCCTGTCCCGTCGCGAGCTGCCCGGTGACGAGCGCGGTGAGGGCGTCGGCCCGGCACTCGTCGAGCCGTCGCGCCTCTCCCGGCGCGCGGCGCATCGCGAGCCCGGCGTCGTCGATGGCGGCGAACGCGCGGGCGGCGTCGTCCGCCGGGAGGTACGCGGTGAGGTAGGCCATCGCGTCGTCCACGGGCTCGAGCCGGACGAAGCGCTCGGCGCGCGCGGCGCGGTGCCGGGCGTCCGAGCCCTCCGGGTCGGCCTCGATCTCGGCCCGCCGCAGCCGCGCGCGGATCTGCGGCACGGTGAGGTGCTCGGCGTCGGGCAGCAGGCTGGTGACCACCTCGCGACGGACGTCGTCGGGCAGCCGCCCCACCTCGATCAGCGCTTCGGCCTTGCGCCGGTCGACGACGCCCGCGGCGAGCGCGTCCGCGACCTCGGGCAGCCGGGAGGTCCCGTGCGCCACCGTGACGTGCTGCGCAGCCGCGTGCCGGGTCAGCCCGAGCCGCGCCGCGACAGCGTCCACCACGAACTCGTGCCGCGAGGACCCGCTCGTGCGCTCCAGCATCTCCGCCAGCACCCGTGCCGACCCCGCCTGCGCCCACGCGGCGACCCGCTCCCAGGCGGCCAGCACCTCGAGGATCGTGAAGTCGTCCAGCTCGGCCTCGTCCAGCGCAGCCAGCGTGCCCGCGAGGTCCGGGCCCGGGCGGGCGTCGTCCAGCATGGCGAGCAGCGGACGATCCCGACCGACGCGAGGCCCCACCGCGTCGGCGGCCTCGCCGGCACCCGGACGGTCGGGCGCTGCGCCAGGAACCGATCCGCCGAAGATCGCACCGCCCGGGGCGGTCCCACCGGGGAGCACCAGGTCGGTCGGCGCCCACCGCACGTCGACGACGTGGTCACCGATCGGATCGGTACGGCCCACCGATGCGGCGTCGTCCAACCTGACGTCATCCCCTCTGAGCTCGTCCAACCCGGCGTCGAGCGATCCGGCGAGGACGTGTTCGAGGACCGTCGCGCGCGCCGCCGTGACGTGCGGCGCGCGCGACGTGCGTCGCTCCGGTGCGGCCTGGGCACAGGCCGCACCGGAGCCGGGCGTCCGAGAACCACGGGGGTCGGCCGCGGGCGGCGCGGCGTGAGCTCCGTCGTCTTCGAACATGTGTTCGACTCTAGCGAGGATCGACTGACACCACAAGAGGTTCATCGCGCGTCCGACGACCGGCCGGGCAGCAACCACGCCCCCGTCGGTCCGAGGGACGAGCCATGGTCACCCGCCGCCCGCCGCGAGCCTTCGCAGGCCGTCTTCCGCCGGCGATCACGGCCGTCGGCCGCCCGCCGGTTCCCGTGCGCGGGGGACGCGCTTCCCCCGCACGGGGGAGGCCACCCGCCACCCCCGGCGCGAGCGTGGGAGCACACCCACCGACCGACCGGAGGCAGCACGATGACCAGCACGTCCGTCCCCAGAGAAGTCCCCCGGCGCGACGCCGGCCCCGGCAGCGCCCCGCACGCCGTCGAGGCACCGCCGCCGGACCGCCGGCTCGCCGCCGCCGCGCTCGTCGCGTCCGCCGCCACGGCGGCCATGCTCGGGTGGTTCGTCGCCCGGCCGGACCTCGACCCCCTGCTCGAGGACGGGCGCATGCTCGCCGCCGGGCTGGTGCCCGCGGCGTCGCTCGTCCTGGTCCTGCTCGCGGCCGCGCTGCTCGGCGTCGTGACCGCCGCGGCCGCGCTCGCCCGCCCCATCGCCCGCGCCGCCGGGCGCCTCGTCGCGCCGGTCGGCGCCGGCGAGGTCGTCCTGTTCGGCCTGCTGGCCCAGGGGTCGGGCACGCTCCCCGCCGCCGGCTACCTCGTGTCGTTCGCGGTCCCCGTCCTCGCCGTCTGGGCGGGCGTCCAGGTGTTCCGCAACCGCCCCGCGTGGCGGTTGCCCCTCGCCGCCGTCGCGGTGCTCGCCGTCGTCGGCGTCGTCGTCGGCCGCGACGCGTTCGCCACCTGGGTCGGCGCGGTCTCGACAGGGCTCGCGCGCGAGCCGTGGGCCCTGCCCGCGGTGCTGCTGCCCCTCGCGACGGCGGCCGCCTGGGGCGGCCTCGTCGCCGTGCGCGCCTGGCGGCGCGGGTCGCTGCGGACCGCCACCGCCTGGGTCACCCGGCACCGGAAGCTGTTCACGATCCTCGCGGCGCTCGGGCCGCTGCCCTACGCGCTCGCCCGCGCCAGCTGGCTGACCCCGTGGCCGCAGCTCGGCAACGGCGAGGAGCTGACGCTGGCGGTGAAGATCCAGGGCCTGTCGCTCTCGTCCGGCGCCTGGCTCGGCATCGTGCTCACGCTCGGCCTGATCCTGCCGTGGGGCGAGCGGCTGCCGCGTTGGTTCGGCCGCCGCGCAGGACGCCCGGTGCCGCCGGCCGCCGCCATCGTGCCCGGCGGGATCGTCGCCGTCATGCTCTGCGGCGCCGCCGTCCCGATGCTCCTCCTGATGGGCGCCACGGGCGCCCTGTACTTCCCCGCGTGGTTCTGGGGGCCCACGCTCGCCCTCGCGGTCTGGGGCTACGCGGGCCACCGGTACGGGGTCGGCGACGCCGTCGAGGGCGCCCCCGGGGTCAGCGACCCAGGGACTTCTCGGCCCGCTCCCGCAGCTCGTCGCTGAGGCGCAGCTCGCCGCCGTCGTGGGCCACGACCAGGGCCTTCGCGACGTCGGCGAGCACGGGCGCGCCGTCGAGCCGGTTGAACGCCCCGAACCAGTCCGCGAGCGTCACGCCGTGCGACGGCCGGTGCACCACCTCGACCTCGTCGCCCGCGCCCAGGTCGCCGTTCTCCACGACCCGCAGGTACGCGCCGGTCCGGTTCGCCTGCGTGAACCGGCGCACCCAGCGCGGCGGCGAGCCGAGGCGGCGGGCGAACGTCTGGCACGGGGTGCGCGGCACCGTCGCCTCGAGGAGCGCCGTGCCCACGCGCCACTGCTCGCCGACGACGGCCCCGCTCACCTCGAGCCCGCGGGTGCGCAGGTTCTCCCCGAACAGCCCCGGAGTGACCTCGTAGCCCAGCTGCGCGCCCCACCAGTCGGCGTCCTCCTGGGCGTACGCGTACACCGCCTGGTCCAGGCCGCCGTGGTTGGCGCGGTCCGCCTGCACGTCCGCGTACAGCCCGTACGGGCGGGCCTTGACCCGCCCCTCCACGGGGCGCTTGTCGATGGCGGTGACGCCCACCGTCCCGGCGTCGGGCAGGAGGGCGAACACGCGGCAGACGGCGAGGAGCTCGGGCACGGCAGCATTCTCTCAGGTCACCTACCGTGGTCCCCGTGAGCGAACGCACCGAGAACCTCCCCCATGTCGTGGTCGTCGGCGGAGGGTTCGGCGGTCTCGCGGTGGTGAAGGCGCTCGCGAAGGCGCCGGTGCGGGTCACGCTCGTCGAGCGGCGCGTCTACAACACGTTCCAGCCCCTGCTGTACCAGGTCGCCACCGGCGGGCTGAACCCGGGCGACGTCACCTACTGGCTCCGCGGGCTGCGACTGAAGCAGAAGAACCTGCGGGTGCTGCACGAGCACCTGGTCGGCGTCGACCACGACGCGCGCACCATCCGGCTCGCCAACGACGAGACGATCTCCTTCGACCACCTGGTGCTCGCCAACGGCGTCACCGTGAACTTCTTCGACACCCCGGGTGCCAAGGAGAACGCGTTCGGCATGTACTCGCGCTCGCAGGCCCTGCGGATCCGCGACCAGCTCTTCATCCGGCTGGAGCGCTCCGCGTTCACCCCGGGGTCCGACGACGGCCTGCGCGTCGTCGTGGTGGGCGGCGGCGCCACGGGGGTCGAGGTCGCGGGGGCGCTCGCGGAGCTGCGCACCGCCGGGCTGGCGCCCGCGTACCCGGAGATCCACGGCGACGCGTTCGAGATCACGGTCGTGCAGCGGGGCGGCGACCTGCTCAAGGCGTTCCACCCGAGCCTGCGCGAGTACGCCGCGAAGGAGCTGGGCCACCGCGGGGTGAAGCTGCACCTGGGGGCGGGCGTCGCGGAGGTGCTGCCCGACGCCGTCGTGCTCACCGACGGCACCCGCATCCGCGCCGACCTCACGGTGTGGTCGGCCGGCGTGGGACCGCACCCCGAGGTGGACGACTGGGACCTGCCCCGCCGGAAGGGCGGGCGCATCGCCGTCGGCCCGGACCTGCAGGTCGAGGGGCGGCCCGGCGTGTTCGCGATCGGCGACATCGCCGAGACGCCCGACTGGCTGCCGCAGCTGGCGCAACCGGCCATCCAGGGCGGGCAGCAGGTGGCGCGGAACATCCTCGCGCTCCTCGAGGGCCGGGCCACCGAGCCGCTGAGCTACCACGACAAGGGCACGATGGCGGTCATCGGCCGCCGCGCCGCGATCGCCGAGATCACCCTGCCCGTCACGTCGAAGATGCTGCGGCTCACGGGCGGTCTCGCGTGGCTGGTCTGGCTGTTCGTGCACATCATGTCGCTCGTCGGCCCGCGCAACCGCGTCACGACGCTCGCGGGCCTCGTCACCCGGTACGGGTTCCCGTTCCACCGCCGCCCGATCCCGATCGTCGGCGACGTGCCCACGATCCGGCCGGCGAAGCCGGACGCCGCCCCCGACGGTGCTAGCGAGCGGCGCGCACCCGGCGCGTGACGGCGTAGACCGCGAGGATCACGACGACGAGGCCGCCGGTGGCGACGAGCTGGGCGCGCGCCGCCGGGTCGGAGAGCATGAGCCCGGCGAGCGCGACGAGACCCGCGAGCGTCACCCACGTGAGGTACGGGTAGCCCCACATGCGCAGCCGCATGGGCTCGCCCGACCGCGCGGCGTCGGCCTCGAGGCGCGGGCGCAGGCGCAGCTGCGACACGGTGATGAGCAGCCACACCACGAACAGCGCGGAGCCGACGGCGTTGAGCAGGATCGTGAGGATCTGCGCGGGCAGCAGCCAGTTGAGCCCCACGGCGACGACGCCGAAGAACACGGACACGAGCACGGCCACCCACGGCACCTCGCGGCGCGAGACCCGGGTGGTGGCGGGGGGCGCGTCGTCGCGCTGCCCGAGGGAGAAGAGCATCCGCGACGTGCCGTAGACGTTCGCGTTGAACGCGCTGAGCAGCGCCAGCACCACCACGACCTCCATGAGCCGCGCGCCGCCCTCGAACCCGGCCATCTGCAGCACGGACACGAACGGCGAGGCCAGCCGCGCGGCGTCGTCCCAGGCGATGAGCGCGACGATGATCGCCACCGAGCCCACGTAGAACAGCAGGATGCGCCACACGATGGTGCGGGTGGCGCGGGCCACCGCGGTGCGCGGGTCGCGCGCCTCGGCCGCCGCGATCGCGACGATCTCGATGCCGCCGAACGCGAAGACGACGGTGAGCAGGCCCGCCGCGATGCCCGCCCAGCCGGCGGGGGCGAACCCGCCGTGCGCGGCCCAGTCGCCCAGCACGCTGCCGGACACCGGGATGACGCCGACCACGATCAGCACGCCCACCACGAGGAAGGCGAGGATGGCGGCCACCTTGATCGCCGCGAACCAGAACTCCGACTCGCCGAACTGCCGCACGCCCACGAGGTTGATGCCGCCCAGCACCAGCACGACCACGGCGGCCACGACCCACTGCGGCACGTCCGGCCACCAGCCGCTGACGATGCCCGCGACGCCCGTCACCTCGACGCCGAGCACCATGATCAGCGTGAACCAGTACAGCCAGCCCAGTAGGAAGCCGGCCCAGCGGCCCAGCGCCGCCTCCGCGTAGACGGAGAACGAGCCGGAGGCGGGCAGCGCGGACGCCATCTCCGCGAGCATGCGCATCACGAGGACGACGAGCGCCCCCGCGATGGCGTAGCTGACGAGGACGGCGGGGCCCGCGGTCGCGACGCCGACGCCGGCGCCGAGGAACAGGCCCGCCCCGATCGCGGACCCGAGCCCCATCATCGTCAGGTGGCGGGTGCGCAGGCCGTGCGCGAGCTGGGTGTCGTGGCCGGCGCCGGGCTGGTCGCTCGCCGTCGTGCCGGGATCCGTGGGGGTGCTCACGGCCGACCACGCTAACCCGCCCCCGCGAGTTGTCAGGACCAGCGCCCGGTATACGGCGCGCAGAGCCTGACGACTCGCGGGGCGGGGCGCTACTTCGTGGCGACGTCCCGACGGCGGAAGCCGGCGAACGCCAGCACGAACAGCCCGAGCGCGACGGCGCAGAGCCCGGCCACGTGCACCCCGTCGACGTCGCCGGTGAGCGGGTCGGGCACCCACCAGAACGGCGAGATCCGCCGCGCCCAGTCGGGCAGGTGGAGCAGGTCGGCGAACAGGGAGACGACGATCGTGTACTCCAGCAGCAGCCAGACCAGCGACGTCGCCCGGGGGACCCAGGCGAACAGCGCCGCCGCGAGCCCGACGAACACGGCCAGCGCCGGCAGGTACAGCAGCCCCGCCTCGACGACCTGGCCGAACGTCACCTCGTCGGTGCCCGCCACCGCCGCGCCGCCGGCCAGCGCGAGGACGCCCGTCACCAGCACCACCAGCGTGCCGAGGGACGTCACGGCGAGGTTCGCCCCGAGCCACCGGCCGCGGGAGACCGGCGTCGCGAGCGCGTACTCCGCGCGTCCGGCGTCCTCCTCCGACCGGACCCGCAGGGCGGCGACGATGCCGTACGCGGCCGCGCCGAGCGCGGCGTACAGCGTGATGATGCCGACGAAGGCCTGGGTCACCTCGCCGCTGCCGAGGACGCTCGCGTACACCGGGTTGTCGGCGAGCGACTCGGTCATCGACCCGACCTGGTTGACGATCGTGCCGGTGGCGAACCACATGAACGCCAGCCCGAGCGTCGTCCACAGGAGGGCCATGCGCTGCTGCACCCACACGAGCGCGGACGGCGTCCGCAGGCTCGGCAGGGCGTCGGCGCGGCCGGGGCGGTCGGGCACCAGCCCGGCGCCGAAGTCCCGGCGCGAGGCGAGCGACGCCGCCACGACCAGCAGCAGCACGATGGCGACGGCGCCGAGGGCGGCGGGCCACCAGCGCAGGTCCACGTAGGCGCGCATCTGCTGCGCCCACGCGATCGGGGACAGCCACGAGACCCAGCTGCCGTGCTGCTCCTGCATGTCGCCGATGGTGCGCAGCGTGAACGCCGCGCCGAGCGCCGCCATCGACAGCCCCGTGGCGCCGCGGGAGTGCTCCGTCACCTGCGCCGCGACCAGCGCGATCGCGCCGAACGTCATGGCGCTCATCGCGACGCCGAGCGACATCGCCACCGAGTCCGTGGCCTCCAGCCCGCTGCCGACCAGCACCGCGGACGACAGCGCTGCGACCACCAGGTTGACCAGCAGCACCACGATCAGCGCCGACGCGACCGACGCGTGCCGCCCGACGGCGGCCGCGCGCACCAGCTCCGACCGGCTCGACTCCTCCTCGGCGCGCGTGTGGCGCACCACTTGCATGATGCTCATGACCGCGAGCGCCAGCACCATCCACAGCACGAGCTCGTTCGAGACCGCCGCGCCGACGGTGTAGTCGTCGGTGCCGTACCCCGGCCCGGTCATCGACACCATGGCGGGCGTCTGCACCAGCGCGGCCCGCGCCTGCATGCCGGCCGGGTCGTCCGCCATCGACGTGTACTCGCCGAGGGAGGCGAGGTACAGCGCCGGGATCGCGAGGGACCACACGAGCAGGCGCACGCGGTCGCGGCGCAGGATGAACCGCACCAGGCTCCACGTGCCCGTCAGCGTGGTGCCGCCGGAGCGCGCGGACCCTGCGCGGAGCCGCGGCGCGGCGGTGACGGCACTCATCGTGCGCCCGCCTTGCTGGTGGCGCCCTCGACCTGCACGCCGTCGGCGGCGAGCTCGTCGCCGTAGTGCCGCATGAACAGCTCTTCGAGCGACGGCGGCTGCGCGGTGAAGGAGTGCACGCCGAGGGCGGAGACGGCGGGCAGGACACGCCCCATCTCCGAGTTGTCGACGTCGAACGTCACGCGCGTGCCGACACCGTTCTCGCTGGTGGCGAGGTCGTGCACCCCGGCCATCGCCCCGATCGGGGCCGGGTCGCCGTCGACGACGGCGGTGACGGCCGAGCGCGTGAGGTGGCGCAGGTCGTCGAGGGTGCCGGACTCCACGGAGCGGCCGCCGCGGATGATCGTCACGGTGTCGCAGACCTTCTCGACCTCGCTGAGGATGTGGCTCGACAGCAGCACGGAGGTGCCGGCGGCCTTGGCCTCCCGCACGTGCTCGGTGAACACGGCCTCCATGAGCGGGTCGAGGCCGGAGGTGGGCTCGTCGAGCACGAGCAGGTCGACCTGGGAGACGAACGCCGCGACGAGCGCGACCTTCTGCCGGTTGCCCTTGGAGTAGGTGCGGGCCTTCTTGGTGGGGTCGAGCTCGAACCGCTCCAGCAGCTCGGCCTTGCGCTTCTTGTCGGGCTTCCCGCGCAGGCGGGCGAGGTAGTCGATGGCCTCGCCGCCGGTGAGGTTCGGCCACAGCGACACGTCGCCCGGCACGTACGCCAGATGGCGGTGCAGCGCGACGGCGTCGCGCCAGGGGTCGCCGCCGAGCAGCCGGGCGCTGCCGGAGTCGGCGCGCAGCAGGCCGAGCAGCACGCGGATGGTGGTGGACTTCCCGGCGCCGTTCGGGCCGAGGAAGCCGGCCACCTGGCCGGCCTCGACGGTCAGGTCCAGCCCGTCGAGGGCCTGGACGGAGCCGAAGGACTTGCGCAGGTCGTGGATCTCGACCGCGCTCGCGGCCCGCGGGCCGGTGGTGGTTGCAGCCGTGGTGGTCATGGTTCCTCTTCGTCGTGGTGGGGGGTTCCGTCGGTGGGGGCCTGCGCCCCGGGCGGCGGGTCCGGCACGTACAGGAGGTAGTCGTCGAGCATGCGACGGGTGGTGAGGAAGCCCTCGGTGAAGAGCTCGAGCATCGGCAGGTACAGCTCGTCCATGAAGCGGCGCATGGCCGCGGTGACGTCGGAGGCGTCCTGCGGCGGGTCGAGCGTGACGGACAGCAGCATCGCGCCGAGGGAGGAGTAGACGAGGTAGCGCACCCGCGCCGCCTCGTCCCGGCTGGGCCGCACGACGCCGTCGCGCACCGCCTCGGACGTGTACACCTCGGCGTCGGCGATCATGTGCTCGGTGAACTCGCGACCCACCGCGCCGCCCACCTGCAGCGAGCGCAGCACGTAGCCCACGAGCGGCGCGTACTGGTCCGCCGCGGCGAGCACCTGCAGCAGGCTGCCGCCCGCGGCACGGCCGATCGAGTCGCGCTTGACGTCGCGGATCCACGCGAGCACGTACTCGTCGCACGCGGCGTGCAGCTTGTCCTTGGAGCCGAAGTGGTGGATGACGAGCGCCGCGCTGACCCCGGCGTCGGACGCGATGGTCCGGACGGACGCGCCGAACCCGGACCGGGCGAAGCGGCGCATCGCGACGTCGAGGATCCGGCCGCGCGTGCTGCCGTCGGGTTCCGGCACGAGCGGCCCGCGGTCCTCGGCAGGAACCTCCGGCGCGACATCGACTGAACGCATGTTCAACAGACTAAACACGTGTTCAGCCACCCCGCAAGACCCTGATTTCCGTCGCCCCCGTGACGGGCGGGCGGCTAGCGTGGCCGGATCCGCCCCCGTCCCGCAGGAGCCCCGTGCCCGACCTGTTCGGCCAGCTGTCGGCCGTCACCACCCGCCCCGCCCTCTACGCGACGCTCACGACCCCCGACCTGTGGACCGACCCCCACATCTCCGCGCGCATGCTCGCCGCGCACCTCGACCCCGACGTCGACCTCTCGACCTACCGGACCGAGCTCCGGGACCGCGTGCTGGCGTGGCTGGTCGACCGCTTCGACGTCGGCGAGGGCACGTCGGTGGCCGACCTCGGCTGCGGCCCCGGCCTCTACACGACGCCGCTCGCCCGCACCGGCGCGGCGGTCACGGGCCTCGACCTGTCGACGCGGTCGCTCGACCACGCCCGCGCGCTCGCCCGCGCCGAGGGGCTCGACGTCCGCTACCTGCACCAGGACTACCTCGCCTACCGGGAGGACGTCCGCTACGACCTCGTCCTGCTGATCATGCGCGACTACGGCGCCCTGCCGCCGGAGCAGCGGCGGGCGCTGCTGGGCACGGTGCGCGACCACCTCGCCCCCGGCGGGTCCTTCGTGCTCGACGTCGACCACCTGCCGGCGTTCGCCGCGGTCCGGGAGGAGACGGTCTTCGCGCCCGACCTCATGGACGGCTTCTGGTCGGCGGACCCGTACTTCGGGTTCCGCACCACGCACCGGTACGACGAGGAGCGCGTCTCCCTGGACCGGTACGACGTCGTCGAGGCCGAGCGGACGCGCACCTTCTGCAACTGGGTCCGGTACTTCGACCCCGAGGAGCTGACCATCGAGCTGTCCGCCGCCGGGCTCCGCACCGTCGACGTGCTGGGCGACCTGTCCGGCGCCCCGTTCGACCCGGACGGCCCGCAGTTCGCCGTCGTCGCGACCGCCGGCTGACCGGCGGGGCGCCGAAGGCGCCGGGTGCTCGGCGTCGGGCTGCTCGTGCGGTGGGTGCGCGTGTCACGATGACCCGGTGCGCCTCTGGTCCCTCGCCCCCGACTACCTCGACCGGCAGGGGCTGACGGCCTGCTGGCGCGAGGCCCTGCTCGCCCAGGCGGTGCTCGCCGGGCGCACGAAGGGCTACCGCGACCATCCGCAGCTCGCCCGGTTCCGCGCCACCCCCGACCCGCTCGCCGCCGTCGGGGCCTACCTCGAGGGGATCGCGGCCGAGGCGTCCGCCCGCACGTACTCCTTCGACCGCGGCCGGATCCTCGACGCACCCCACGCCGGCCGCCCGCCGGTGCCGCGGATCCCGGTGACGGACGGGCAGCTGGAGTTCGAACAGGCGCACCTGGCCGCCAAGCTCCGCGTCCGCACCCCCGGCCTCGCGCCGGCGCTCGAGGAGGCCGAGCGCGTCCGTGCGCACCCGCTCTTCACCGTCGTCCCCGGCGCACGCGAGGACTGGGAGCGGGGCTGACCCCGAGCCCGATCCCGAGCCCCGACAGCCTCCGGGCCGGGGTCAGAGCCAGCCCAGGCTGACGGCGATGAGCAGCTGCGTCACCAGGAACCCGGTGACGAGGTTGAGCCACAGGAACCGCCGCCACCCGGCGTGCGCCTCCTCGCAGCGGTCGTCGGGCAGGTTCCGGTACGGCGCGACGCTCACCACGTAGGGCACGACGAGGACGGCGGCGAGAGCCGCGGGCCAGCCCGCCAGGACCAGCACGACGCCGGCCGCGGCGTAGGCCACCATCGCCCCGCGCACGGTGCGCGCCGCGCCGAGCCACGTGGCCACCGAGCCGATCCCGGCGGCGCGGTCCGCCTCGACGTCCTGCACCGCGCCGAACGCCTGGGACGCCATGCCCCACAGGAAGAACGCCGCGAGCACCCCGACCACCGGCCCGGTGAGGGTGCCGCCCGCCAGCGCCAGGCCGAAGACGGCGGGGCTGACGAAATGGGTGCTCGACGTCGCCGAGTCCAGCACCGGCCGTTCCTTGAACCGCAGCCCCGGCGCGGAGTACGCGACCACGGCGAAGACGCTCACGGCGAGCACCGCGGTGGAGGCGGCCGACCCGACCACGACCAGGTAGACGAGGAACGGGACGTTGCTCAGGACGGCGGAGCGCACCGTGAGGCGGTGCCACCGCCGCGACAGCACGACGCCCTCGATCCCGCCCTTGCGCGGGTTGCGCAGGTCCGACTCGTAGTCCCAGACGTCGTTGAGCCCGTACATCAGCAGGTTGTACGGGACGAGGAAGTAGAGCGTGCCGACGACGAGCTCCGCGACGCCCACCCGGCCGGCGCCGCCCGCCAGCAGGTACGCCGCGGCGAACGGGTACGCCGTGTTGATCCAGCTCACGGGGCGGGACGACCCGACGACCTGGCGCAGCGCAGCCGCCGGCCCCGTCGTCTGACCCCCTCGCGCGGGCGCCGTCATGCGTCGACCTCCCCGCGCCCGTCGTCGCCCACCAGCGCCCACAGGGCGGGCAGCAGCAGCGCGGCCACGACGGGCCACGCGAGGTCCTCCACCGGCGTGAGCCACAGCCGCACGCCCACGAGCGCCGCGTCGTCGTACCGGAACAGGTCGGCGGCGATCATGAGGCTGTCGAAGACGACGGTGAGCGCCACGAGCACGACGGCGGCGAGCGCCGTCGCCGCCCACCACCGGCGCCCGAGGCGGCGCACCCGCGCGACGACCAGCGCGACCACCAGCGCGCCGGCGACGGCGCCGACCGCGAGCCCCGCGTACGTCATCGCGCGTCCCGGGCGAGGCGTCCGGCGAGCGTGCGCCGCAGGAGCCCGTGCAGCACCAGCGTGAAATAGCAGAGGAACAGGATGAAGAAGAGCTCCTCGAGCGGCAGGTGCGGCGCGAGCTCGACGCCGGTCATGGCGGCGCCTCCGCGGGAGTAGAAGCCCGCCGCGATCGCCACGAGGTCCCACCCGAGGAACACCAGCGTGCCGACGGCGAGGACGGCGGCGCCGCGGCCGGGGTGCGCGGACCAGAGGACGAGCCGCGCGCGCCGGTCCACGAGGGCCATCGAGGCCAGCGCCCCGAGCAGCAGCGCGAGGTAGACGAAGGAGGTCCAGTGCAGGGCGATCACTCCTGGGACGCGAGGGCCGGACGGGGCTCGGGGAGCGGGTGGGCGGTCGTGTCGCCGCGCACCCGCTTCACGGCGAGCTCCGCGCTGATGAGGCACATCGGCAGCCCGACGCCGGGGATCGTCGACCCGCCGGCGTGGAGCAGCCCCGCGACCCGCCGCGAGCGGTTGCCCGCCCGGAACATCGCGCTCTGGCGCAGGGTGTGCGCCGGGCCGAGCATGCCGCCGGACCACGACGACAGGTCGGCCGCGAAGTCGCCCGGCCCCACGGTGCGCCGCACCACGACGCGCTCGCGCAGGTCGGGCACGCCCGCCCACGCGGCGACGCGGTCGATCGCGGCGTCCGCGACCGCCTCGACGGCGGCGTCGCCCGTGCCGTCCTCGCCGCCGCGGCCGAGGCCCGGGTCGGCCGGCACGGGCACGAGCAGGAAGAGGTTCTCGTGCCCGGGCGGGGCCACGGTCGCGTCCGTGCGGGACGGCGCGCACACGTACAGCGACGCCGGGTCGGGCACGCGCCCCTCGGCGATGGCGCCGAAGTTCTCCCGCCAGTCCGCGGTGAAGAACAGCGAGTGGTGGGCGAGCTGCGGCACGCGGCCGCGCACGCCCAGCATCACCAGGACGCCGCCCGGCCCCGGGTCGCGCCGGGCCCACCACGCCGGCGACCGGTCGCGCAGGTCGGGCGGCAGCAGGTCCTGCTCCACGTGGTGCAGGTCGGCCGCGGTGACGACGACGTCGGCGGGCGCGTGGTGCTCGTCCCCGGCGGCGTCCACCCAGCGCACCCCGGTGACCGCAGCCCGGGGACGGCGGGACCCGGGGACGGGGATCCGGGTCCGTGCCGCCCCCGGGCCGTTCCCGACGGCCGTGGTCGTGATCGCGGTCGCCCGCGCGCGGGTGCGCAGGGTGACCCCCGCGCCCACCGCGAGCCCGGCGACCGCGTCGACCACGCGCGCGAAGCCCCCCTGCGGGTATCGCACGCCGCCGTCGAGGTCCAGGGCGCTCATCAGGTGGTACAGGCTCGGCGCCCGGTCGGGCGACGAGCCGAGGAAGACCGCGGGGTACCCCAGCACCTGGCGCAGCCGCACGTCCTGGAACGACGCGGCCACCCGGGAGCCGAGGGACGCGCCCAGCAACGGGGCGAGCCGGTGCCACCGCTTCGCGACGTCGGGATGGGCGAACGGCCGCCAGGAGGCGAACGTCGTGTACAGGAAGTGCCGCAGCGCCAGGTCGTACGTGTCGTGCGCGGAGTCCAGGTACCGCTCCAGGCGCTCCCCCGCGCCGGGCTCGACCGCCTCGAACGTCGCGACGTTGGCGGCCCGGTCGGGCGAGACGTCCAGCGCGTCGTCGTGCCCCTCGAAGAAGACGCGGTAGGCCGGGTCGAGCCCGACGAGGTCCAGCTCGCGGTCGGCGCTCGAGCCCATGAGCCGGAACCAGTGGTCGAAGACCTCGGGCATGAGGTACCACGACGGGCCCGTGTCGAAGCGGAAGCCGGCGCGCTCCCAGGAGCCCGCGCGCCCGCCCGGTGCGGCGTGCCGCTCGAGCACCTCGACCTCGTGCCCGTCGCGCGCGAGCAGCCCGGCCGTCGCCAGCCCCGCGATCCCCGCACCGACCACGACCACCCTCACCGGAGCACCTCCCCCGCAAGGGCCCCGGCCACCAGCCGCGCCTTGACCGGACCCGGGACCCTCACCCGCTCCTGCCGGATCGTGGCGGCCGAGGTGGTCGCCAGCCGACGGGAGAGCTCCGCGAAGAGGTCGTGCGCCACCCGCACCGCGAGGCGCGAGCCGCGCGGCAGGTCGTCGATCGCGACGCGCGCGGCCGCCAGGTCGGCGTCGATGTCGGCGATCAGCCGGTCGCGGTCGTCGTCGCCGAACGCGTCCACGTCCAGCCCCGGGAAGTAGGCCCGGCCGCGGAGGTCCACGTCCTCGGCCAGGTCGCGCAGGAAGTTGACCTTCTGGAACGCCGCGCCGAGCCGTTCCGCGCCCGGGGCCAGGCGGTCGTAGGCCGCGTCGTCCCCCGCGACGAACACGCGCAGGCACATGAGGCCGACCACCTCGGCCGAGCCGTGCACGTACGCGGCGAAGCTGGCCTCGTCGTGCGCGGTCACCGAGAGGTCGGCCCGCATCGACGCGAAGAACGGCGCCACGAGGTCGTCCCCGATGCCGAACCGGCGCGCGGTGCGCGCGAAGGCGTGCACCACGAGGTTGCTGCTGCGCCCGCGTGCCCGCGCCCGCGCGACCTCGTGCTCGAGCTCGGCGAGCAGCTCGCCGCGCTCGGCGGCGGAGAGCCCGGGCCGGGGGTCGTCGACGATCTCGTCGGCCACCCGGACCAGCGCGTAGACGCCGCGCACGTGGTCTCGCACGTCGTCGCCGAGCAGGCGGCAGGCCCAGCCGAACGACGTCGAGTAGGCACGGACGACCACCGCGGCGCTGCGCACGGCCGCGGCGTCGTACGTCGGGTCGTCCGCCGCGACGCCGGGGATGCCGGGGACGGCCCGGTCCGGCGCGGTCGCGGCGCTCATGCGGCGCTCGTCGCGTGCGGTCCGGTCCCGACGAGACGCTCCACCACCGCGTCCAGGCCGAGGTCGCGGCCCAGCGCCCGGGCGTCGCGCTCGAGGTCCGCCACGAGGGTCTCGACCGCCGCACGGGCCCCGCACGCCGCGAGCAGCTCGCGGGCCCGCGCCAGCTCCGGCTCCCCGGCGTCGGGTTCGCCGAGCACGGCGCTCAGCTCGCCCCAGGCCCACGTGCCGCGGGCGAGCGCCACCAGCGGGGTGCACTTGCCCTCCCTCAGGTCGGAGGCGTTGCTCTTGCCGGTCACCTCCGGGTCCCCGAACACCCCGTCGAGGTCGTCGCGGAGCTGGAACGCGAGGCCCAGGTCACGCCCCAGGCGCAGGACGTCGGGCTCGAGGTCGTCCCGGCCCGCGAGGACCGCCGCGGCCCACAGCGGGAGCTGGAACGAGTACGCGGCCGTCTTGCGCTCGGCCGTGCGGAGCGTCTCGTCCAGGTCGGCGCACGGCCCGAGGCTCAGCCGGACGTCCGCGAGCTCCCCGTCGGCGGTGACGTGCAGGGTCTCGTCGAGGGCGTCGAGCAGTCGCTCGGTGGTCGCCGGGGCGGCCCCGCACAGCGCGACCGCCCGCACCGCGCCCGCGAGCGCCAGGTCACCGGCCAGGATGCCCGCCGCGGCGCCGTAGCCCTCGGCCCGCCGGTCGTCGACGCCCGCCTCCCGCGCCCGGGCCGCGAACGCCCCGGCGACGTTCGGGCGCCCGCGTCGGGTGTCGGCCTCGTCGATGACGTCGTCGTGCACCAGGAAGGCGTGGTGCAGCAGCTCGAGGGCCGCGGCCACGGCGAGCGCGACCTCCCGAGGCTCGGGCGGCGCCGCCGGTGCGAGCGCGTCGTAGGCGGCGAGCAGGAGGCGCGGCCGCAGCCGCTTGCCCCCGCGGCTCGTGCCGCGCACGGACTCCCACAGCCGGGCGTCCTCCGGACGGGGGCCGGTGACGAACAGCCGGTCGACGGCGTCCTCGATGTGCTCGGTGTCCGCGGTCGACGGGTCGCCGGCCCACGACGAGCGCTCCATCCGGCCCACCTCCTCGCCAAGCATGTATTTAGCCTAGCAAGATACTAGCCAGATGTGCAGTGGCTAGGATGAGCGCGTGACCCAGGCACCCACGGGGGGCTCCTACTGGTTCGGGGAGTCGGACGCGGAGGCCCGCAGCCTCCTCGAGGCGCTGCGGGCGTTCCGACGTGCCGACGAGGCCATGCGGCGCCGCGCCGGCCGCGACATGAAGATGAACCTCACCGACCTCCGTGCCCTCCAGCACGTCATCGCGTGCGAGGGCCACGGCGATCCGGCGACGCCGCGCGGGCTCGCCGCGTACCTGGCGATCTCCACCGCCTCGACCACGAAGCTGCTCGACCGCCTGGTCGCCTCGGGGCACCTGGAGCGGCGCCCGCACCCGTCGGACCGCCGCTCGGTCGTCGTCGTCGCCTCCGACGCCGCGCACGCCGAGGTGCGCGAGCGGCTCGCCCCGGTCCACGCCCGCATGCTCGAGATCGCGCGGGCCGTGCCGGCGCGCTCCCGCCCGGCCGTGCGGGACTTCCTGCTGGCCATGGCGGCCGAGGCCGAGCGGGAGTCCGACCACGCGGCCGGGACCGTGGCCGGCGACGCGCCCGCCTGATCCCCGCGGCGCCCGCTACGCGACGCCTGGCTGCGCGCCGCCCGGCGCGGTCCAGCCCGCCGCGCGCAGCTCGGGCACCTGCTCGACCATCCACGGGCTCACCGCCCAGGGCGCGAGGTCGACGAGCGCCTCGACGTCACCCGGCCGCACCCACCGCCAGTCCATGACCTCGTCCGGGTTCGGCGCGGGGTCGCAGTCCACCGACGCGAGCAGCACCGGGCAGATCTCGTTCTCGACGACGCCGCCCGCGTCCACCGCGCGGTAGCGGAACGACGGCAGCACGGGCTCGCCGTCGGTCGCCACGTCCAGCCCGAGCTCGTGCCGGCCGTGCCGCAGGACGGCCTGCGCCAGCGGCTCGCCCCGGCGCGGGTGCCCGCAGAACGAGTTGGTCCAGACGCCGGGCCACGTCCGCTTCGACAGCGCGCGCCGGGTGACCAGGAGCCGCCCGTCCGGGCGGAACAGGTAGCAGGAGAACCCGAGGTGCAGCGGGGTGTCGCGGGTGTGCACCGTCGCGCGGGGGGCGACCCCCAGCGGCGCGCCCGCGTCGTCGAGCAGGACCACGTGGTCCTCGGCGGCCCCGGGGCCGCCGTCGACCCCGCTCACGACGCACCCGCGACGACGTGGCCGCGAACGGCCCGCAGGCGCAGCACCACCGCCGCCCCGAGCACGACGACGGCCGCGGCGACGGCGCTGGCCGCGGCGGGTGCCGAGGCGGGCTCGCCCCCGGACCGCGCGACGGCCACCCACGCCAGGCCCCAGGCGATCGCCGCCGCCACGGCGATGCGTCCCTGCCCCCGCACCGCGAGCGCGACGCCGACGGCGGCGACCGCCGCGAGGATCCCCACGGCCCACCAGTCCGCCGCCACCGCCCCGCCGTCGAACCCCGCGGCCGCGAGGGCCGCCGCCACGTTGGCGACGGTGGCCACGCAGACCCAGCCCAGGTAGAGGCCGAGCGTCCCGTCCACGAGCACGCGCTCGACCACGCCGCTCGCCGGCGTCCGCACCAGGACCAGGAACGTCCGGGCGAGCACGGCGAGGAGCACCGCGATGACGAGCACGCTCCACCACAGCGCGCCGGCCTGGACGACGAGGATCCAGGCCGCGTTGAGCAGCATGGTCGCCGCGACCGGGAGCCGCAGCCGCCGCTGCCGGTCGTCGGCCGCGTGCGCGGGGAGCCACTGGAACACCGTGTAGCCCGCGAGGCCGAGGTAGATGACGGTCCAGATCGAGAACGCGGGGGACGCCGGGGCCACCAGGGTCGCGTCGGCCGCGAGCGCGCCGCCCGCGGCCTCCGACACCCGGGTGCCGCCGAAGACCCCGACGCCGATCATCGACCCCACCACGCACACCAGCAGGCTCGCCGTCACCGCGACCTGCTGCAGCCGCGGAGCGGTCGTCGCGTCCGCCATCGGATCCTCCTCGCACGTCGGACGTCGCCGCGGCGAGGCGCCGCGGCACCTTCCACCCTGCCACCACGCGCACAGTATTGCTAGCCTGGCTAGCAACTTGAGACCCGAGAGGGGTCCGCCGAGAAGGAGGTACGCCCGTGCCGACCGACGCGCCGCTCGTGCTGGTCACCGGCGCCACCGGGTACATCGGCGGGCGGCTCGTGCCCGAGCTGCTCGCCGCCGGGTACCGGGTCCGCGTGCTCGCCCGCCATCCCGAGCGCCTCACCGCGCGCGCCTGGGCCGACGCCGTCGACGTCGTGACGGGCGACGCCGGCTCGCACCAGGACCTGCGCCGCGCCCTGGACGGGGTCGAGGTCGCCTACTACCTCATCCACGCCCTCGGCGCGGGGCACGGGTTCGCCGACACCGACCGCCGCACGGCCCGCGGGTTCGCGGAGGCGGCCGCCGAGGCCGGGCTGCGCCGCGTGGTCTACCTGGGCGGTCTCTACCCCGACACCGCGGACCTGTCGCCGCACCTCCGCTCCCGCCGGGAGGTGGAGAGGATCCTGCTCGCCGGCCGGGTCCCCACCGTCGTCCTGCGGGCCGCGGTCATCCTGGGCTCCGGGAGCGCGTCGTTCGAGATGATGCGCTACCTCACCGAGCGCCTGCCCGTCATGGTCGCCCCGCGGTGGATCGACAACCGCATCCAGCCGATCGCCGTCCGCGACGTGCTGCGCTACCTGGTCGGGGCAGCGGAGGTCCCCGACGACGTCAGCCGCGGCTTCGACATCGGCGGCCCGGACGTGCTGACCTACCGCGGGATGATGCAGCGCTACGCCGCCGTCGCGGGGCTGCGGCCCCGCGTGATCCGCGCCGTGCCCGTGCTGACGCCCCGGCTCGCGAGCCTGTGGGTCGGGCTGGTGACCCCGGTGCCGCCGGCGATCGCCCGCCCCCTGGTGGGCTCGCTGGTGCACGAGGTCGTGGCGCGCGACCACGACATCGCGCGGTACGTCCCCGACCCGCCCGAGGGGCTCGTCGGGTTCGACGACGCGGTCGCCCTGGCGCTGGCCCGGATCCGTGACCTCGACGTGCGGACCAGCTGGAGCTCGGCGTCCACGCGCGGCGCGCCGTCCGACCCGCTGCCCGACGACCCGGACTGGGCCGGAGGCAGCCTGCTCGTCGACGACCGGGCCCGAGCGGTGGACACCACGCCGGAGTCGCTGTGGTCGGTGATCGAGGGCATCGGCGGCGCCCACGGCTGGTACTCCTGGCGCCTCGGCTGGGTCGCCCGCGGCGTGCTCGACCGCCTCTTCGGCGGCCCCGGGCTGCGGCGCGGCCGGCGGCACCCGCACCGGCTGGAGCCCGGGGACGCGCTCGACTGGTGGCGCGTGGAGAAGGTGGTGCCCGGACGGCTGCTCCGGCTGCGCGCCGAGATGCGCCTGCCGGGGCTCGCGTGGCTGGAGCTGGCGGTCGAGGAGGGTCCCGGCCCGAGCCCGGTGTTCCGGCAGCGCGCGATCTTCTCCCCGCGCGGCCTGCCGGGGCAGCTGTACTGGTGGGCGATCAGCCCGTTCCACGGGATCGTGTTCGGCGGGATGCAGCGCAACATCGCGCGCGCGGCCCACGAGCACGCGGTCGCCGAGGGGCGCCGCTGAACGACGTCAGTGGCGGGCCCGGCGGGCGCCGAGCGGGCCGCCGAAGACCAGCGAGATGCCGAGCACGTACCCGACGTCGTACCAGTTGCCGGTGTTGTGCACCTCGTACACCGACACGGAGTCGGTGAACAGGGAGACGATGAACGTGATCGGCAGGATCATGCCCTGCCACAGGCCCCACCAGAACCCGTAGGGCCCGACGCCGCTGATCGTCGACGTGTCGACGGCCGGGTTCGGGCCCGCCGCGCACGCGCCCAGCACCGCTAGCGCGGCGAGGGCGAGCGCCGCCGCCGTCACGCGGCGGGCCGTCCGGCCGCGGGACGCACCCGCCTGGCCATGCTCCCTCTGCGCACGTTCCATCTGCCCACGATGACACCGGCCGGCCGCCGACGCCCCGCGGACGGCGTCCGGCGCCCGGGTTCACCCCTCCCCGGGCCGCTGGCTCCCGACCGAGACGGGGATCCGGGCGGGCAGCGCCTCGAGCCGGTCCGCGGTCTCGTCCGCGCACGCGGCGAGCTCCCGCGCGATCTCCGTGCTCAGGCCGAGGTAGCCCGCCGGGTCGAGGAGGGTCCGCAGCTCGTCGTCGTCGAACGCCTCGCTGACCACGGGGTCGCCGTGCAGCAGCTCGAGGAACGGGCGCCCGTCGGACGCGGCCGCCTGCGCGACGGTGAACACGACATCGTGCGCCTTCTGCCGCCCGATCTTCTCGCCGAGGGCGAGCATGAGGGACTCCGAGCCGATCATGCCCTCGGACAGGCGGATGTTCGCCCGCATCCGGCCCGGGTCGAGCTCCAGGCCGTCCATCACCACCTCGAGCCGCGCGAGCATGTCGCCCGCCAGCACCGCGGCGGACGCCGAGACGTCCTCGAGCAGGGCCGTCATGGCGCCGTTCGCCTCCTGGTCGTGCAGCATCGACTCCAGCGCCGGGCCGGCGAGGGCGCGCAGCTCCGCCGACATCGTCTGCATGTCGAGGGCGAGCTGGGGGTTGCGCTTGTGCGGCATGGTCGAGCTGCCGACCGTGCCCTCCGGCACCGGCTCGAACGCCTCCGCGAACTCCGGCTGCATCAGCGTGTAGACGTCCCGGCCGATCTTGCCGATCGTGCCCGCGAGCTGCGCCAGCACCAGCACGAGCTCCACGATGCCGTCGTTGACCGACCGGGACGGCACGCGCATCGGGTGCAGCCCGAGCCGCCGCGCCACCCCCGCCTCGATCGCCCGGCCCGAGCCGCCGAACGACGCGAACGTGCCCGCGGCGCCGCCCATGAGCACGCAGAACAGCCGCTCGTCGAGGCGCTCCAACCGGTCGGCGTGCGCGGCGAGCTGGTCGATCCACACCGCCACCTTGAAGCCGAACGTCACCGGCACCGCGTGCTGGCTGTGGGTGCGGCCCGCCATCGGCAGCGCCGCGGACGACTCCGCGAGGCGGCCCGCCGACCGCAGCACGCGGCCCAGCTGGCGCAGCACCGCCCGGTGCGCGTCGCGCAGCACCAGCACGTCCGCCGTCTGGGTGATGTTCTGCGTCGTCGCGCCCCAGTGCACCCAGCCGCCGTGCTTGGAGCCGACGGCGCGCGCGAACTCCTCGATGAGCGGCACCAGCGGGTGGCTCGCCTCGGCGGTCGCGGCGAGCACCCGCCGCACGTCGAGCTTCTCGATGCGCGCCGTGAGTGCGATGGCGCGGGCCGACTCCGCCGGGATGAGCCCGGCGTCGGCCTCCGCGAGCGCGAGCGCCGCCTCGACGTCGAGCCGCGCCTGCCACCGGTTCTCCCGCGTGAACAGCCGAGCGATGCCGGGGTCGGGCACGCGGCCCTCGGTGAAGCGTCCGAACGGTGCGACGATCATGCGGCCCCCAGGGCGTCCGACGGCGGTGAGCAGCATGATCGCCCCGCCCGGCGGCGCTGTACAGCCCCGGCGCGCTGCGGGTGTCGGAGGTCCGCGGCACGCTGGGTCCCATGAGCGACGAGACGACGACGCGGGTCGCAGCCCTGGACGCGGTGGTGTTCGACGTCCCCGAACCGCAGGTCGCGGCGGACTTCTGGCAACGGCTGACCGGCGCGGAGGTCGAGCAGCAGGGGTACGGCGAGGACTGGATCACGCTGAACACCCCCGACGGCTGGTCGCTCGCCTTCCAGCCCGCCCCCGACCTGGTGCCGCCGCAGTGGCCCGGGCAGGAGCACCCGCAGCAGCTGCACCTCGACCTGCGCGTGCCGGACGTCGCGGCCGCCGTGCAGCGCGCCGTCGGGCTCGGCGCCACGGTGCTGCGCGAGAACCCGGAGTGGACGACGCTCGCCGACCCTGCCGGGCACCCGTTCGACCTGTGCCACGCGCCCGACAACGACGGTCTGACGATCATGGGCCTCACCTTCGACGTGCCGGACGCCTCGGCCGCCGCCGCGTTCTGGTCCGGCGTCCTCGGCGACCCGGTGGTCTACGACGCCGAGGGGATGGCGATGCTCGGCGGGGAGAGGGCGCTGCTGTTCCAGCAGGTGGAGGACTACGCCGCCCCGCGCTGGCCCGACCCGGCGTACCCGCAGCAGCTGCACATCGACCTCCAGATCGGCCCGCAGACGCTGGACGAGGCGGAGGCCGCGGCCCTCGCCGTCGGCGCGCAGCGGCTGCCCGGCGGTGAGGACACCTTCCGCGTCTTCGCCGACCCCGCCGGCCACCCGTTCTGCCTCTGCACGGGCTGACCGCCGGCCCGGCGGGTCAACCCGGCAGCACCAGCGCGGGGCGGTCGGGGTGGTCCACCCGCACGACGACATCGGCGCGGCGCTCGGGCTGCGCCTCGCGGCGGTAGCGCCCGTACGCCGCGAGGGTCCACGCGTCGTCGAGCGGCGTGTTCCGCGTCTCCGTCGCGGGCCGCAGCGCCAGGTGGACGGCCAGGTCGACGTCGAGCCCCCGGCCCAGCGCGAGCGACCCGTCCAGCACGACGACGGTGCCCGGCGGCGCCTCCTCGTACCCCGCGCGGGCCGAGCGGCCGGTGTCCGGGTCGCGCAGGCTCGGCAGCCAGCGGCCCCGCGTCACGACCGCGCCCAGCACCTCCCGGTTGAGCCCGTCGACGTCGATCCACTCGTCCAGGAGCGCGTCGGCGTCCCGGCGGCCGCGCTCGAGCCGCAGCGACCGGGCGCGCAGGAAGTCCCGGACCCGCACCCGTGCGACCGGGCGGCCCGCCGCGCGCAGCGGCTCGACCAGCGCGTCCGCGAGCGCCTCCGGGCGCGTGGACGGGTGCCCGTCGACGAGCACGCGCACCGGGACGTCGCCCGCCCCGCGACCCAGGACGCGCGCCACGACGTGATCCACCACGCCGTCCGGGGTCAGGGGTTCCACGCGCACGCCGTCATGCTGCCAGGTCGCGCGCCCTCCGACGCCCGGCCCACCCCTCAGCGCGCGTGCTCGACGCAGCGGGTGGCGGCGGGCCGCGCCTCCAGCCGGGCGGCGGGGATGGGCCGGCCGCACACCTCGCAGACGCCGTACGTCCCGGCGGCGACGCGGTCGAGCGCGGCGAGGAGCTGGTCGCGCTCGCGCTCCGCCTCGGCCGCGAGCGCCGCCGCCTGCTGCCGCTCCCACGCGAGCGTGGCGCCCTCGGGGTCGTGCTCGTCGTCGGCGTTGGAGTCGCGCGCCGACTCGACGATCCCGTCGACGGCGCGGCGCTGCGCCGCGAGGCGCTCCTCCACCTCCGCGAGGCGCGCGCGCAGACGGCCCTCGGCGTCCTCCCGGTCGGTCATCCCGGCAGTCTCGCACCCCACCCGAAGTTCGTCCGACCGTCACCGGCGGGTCACCCCGTCGGCCCCGGCCCGGACATCCGCGCTGCCTAGCGTGCCCGCCATATCCGTCCGACGACGCCAGGAGGGTCCACCATGACCGCACGCCGCCGCACCCTGCTCGCCCCGCCCGGGACGCGCACCGTCCCCGCCACGCTCGCGTTCGCCGTCGCCGCGGGGGTGTCCGTCGCCTCGTTCGGCGCGACCCTCGTCGCACCGCCCGTCGCGACCGCCGCGCCGCTCGCCGCCGAGCCCGGCGACGTCGTCTATGCCCAGGACTTCGACGACGTCCCGGACGGCGCGCTGCCCGACGGCTGGCGGGTCGGGGCGGGCGCGTGGGCCGTGCAGGACGGCCGCCTCGTGGGCGAGCCGTCGACGATCGGGCGCGTCACCTTCGGCCCGCACCTGGAGAACTACCGGCTCGAGGCCACGGTGCGCTTCGACGCCGTGAACAACGCGGCCCGCTGGCTCGCGCCGATCCTCGACATCGACTCCGCCGGCGGCGTGCCGTGGTGGCAGGCCGCCATGCGCTCCACCACGACGGCGAGCAACGGCCTCGAGCTGGCCGAGCGCACGTCGGGCAACGCGTGGAACGTGCCGTCCACGGCGGCCGCGCCGTCGGACGCCGGCGTCGGCAAGGACGTGCCGATCGCGATCGAGGTGCAGGGCAACCACGCCACCTGGGTCTTCGACGGCCAGGAGGTGCTGGAGGGGCGCATCGGCCGCACCGACGACGGCGTGCTCGGCTTCTCCGCCGACGGCGCGCGCGTGAGCATCGACGACGTCGTCGTCACGGAGCTCGAGCCGAAGCCCGTCGTGAACGAGCCCGGCGACCTTCCCGTCACCGCGGCGCACCGCGGCTACTCGTCGGTCACGCCGGAGAACACGCTCGCCGCGTACGCCGCGGCGATGAAGACCGGCGCCGAGTACGTCGAGATCGACGTGCACACCACCGCGGACGGCGTGCCGGTCGTCCTGCACGACCAGACCGTCGACCGCACCACGGACGGGACGGGCGACGTCGCGTTCCTGCGGTCGCCGTACCTCGGCTCCCTCGACGCGGGATCGTGGTTCAGCCCCGCGTTCACCGGGGAGAAGGTCCCCACGTTCGCGCAGGTGCTCGACCTCATGGACACCGGCAGCTCCGACCTGCTGCTCGAGATCAAGGGGCCGGAGACCCGCGCGGAGGTGGACCGGACGGTCGACATGATCCTCGAGGCCGGGCTGGAGGACCGCGTGGTGCTGCAGTCGTTCGACGAGAAGGCCCTGGAGTACGCGTACGACCGCGCCCCGCAGATCCCGCTCGGCCTGCTGCGCGGCGCCCTCGACGCGGACCCGGTCGCCACGGCGGAGCGCCTGCACGCCACGTACTACAACCCGTCCGGCTCGGCGCTGGCCACGCGGCCGTCCGTCGTCGAGGACCTCAACGCCGCCGGCGTCGGCGTCTTCGTGTGGACGGTCGACTCCGCCGCCGACTGGACCCGGTTCACCGACCTCGGTGTCGAGGGCATGATCACCAACCGGCCCGGCGCGTTCGTCGGGTGGAAGGCCGCGCAGGAGCAGGCCGCCCCCGAGCCCGAGCCCGCCCCCGGCCTGCTCACCCGGCTCGCCGACCTCGACCTCTCGACCGGGCAGGCGCAGCAGCTGTTCTCCGCCCTCGCCCGCGAGGACTGGGACCGGCTGGAGCGCGTCGTGACGAAGCACGTCGACGACGCCGAGCAGCGCGACGCCCTCCTCGCGGAGATCGCCGAGCTCCGCGCCTGACCGCCACCGTCGAGCACGGGATCCGTACCGCTACGGGCGCCGACGGCGGTACGGATCCCGTGCTCGAAGGACGCGCTGGTGGGCGTCAGAGGGCGTGGTGCGTCCACCGGCCCGCGACGAGCGTGCCGGCGACGGCGGTGCCGCGCAGCGCGTCGGCGAGCGCCACGGGGTCGTCGTGCGCCAGGGAGCCGCGGGCCGCGGGCAGCGCGAGCGGGTCGACGTCGAGCACGGCGAGGTCGGCGGGGCTGCCGACGGCGAGGTCGAGCGGGCGGCCGTCGACGGACGCCTCGAGCGCGGCGCGCACGTCGATCCGCTGCTCGGGGTGCCAGGGCGCGCGGCCGTCGCGGGAGCGGGTGACGGCGGCGGCGAGCGCCGTCCACGGGTCGAGGGGCGCGACGGGGGCGTCCGACCCGAGGGCCAGCGGCACCCCGGCGGCGCGCAGCTCCGCCAGCGGGAACGCGCGGGCGGTGCGGCCCGGCCACAGCTCCTCGGCGACGTCGCGGTCGTCCATCGCGTGCTCGGGCTGCACGCTCGCGGTGACGCCCAGCGCCGCGAACCGCGCCACGTCGTCGGCGCGCAGCAGCTGCGCGTGCTCCACGGATCCCCGCGCCCCGGAGGCCTCGAACGCGTCGAGGGCGAGCGAGTTCGCGCGGTCGCCGATGGCGTGGATCGCGCACCGCAGTCCCGCGGCGTGCGCGCGGGCCATGAGGGGCGCGAGCTGGTCGGTCGCGATGTTGAGGATGCCGTGCGCGTCCGGCCCGGCGACGCCCGCGTACTCCTCGAAGCAGAATGCCGTGAGCGTGTTGAGCGACCCGTCGCTGATCACCTTGAGCGGGCCCTGCGTCACCAGGTCGGACCCCTGCGGGTGTCCGAGCGGGTCCCCGTGCCGCAGCCCGGCGTCGAGCACGGCGTCCAGGTGCTGCTCCCACACCCCCGCGCGCACGCGCAGGCCGTCCCAGCCGCCGGCCACCCGGCGGCGCCAGGCCGTGAGGTTGTCCGCCACCTCGAAGTCGACGACGCCGACGACGCCGCGGGCGGCGGCCGCGCGGGCCGCGTCCACCACCAGGGCGTCCGCCACGGCGTCGTCCACCGTGACGATGCGCGGGCTGGCGGGCATCCACTCCTCCTCGCGCAGCAGCCCGGTGGGGTGCTCCGCGATGCCGAGGAAGCGCAGGCCCGCCGTCGACGCCCAGGCGCTGTGCAGGTCGCCGGACAGGAGGACGACGGGCACGTCCCCGGCGACGGCGTCGAGCACCGCGGCGGTCGGGTCGTCCGGCCACGTGGCCCACCGGAAGCCGTAGCCGACGAGCGGCGTGCCGCCGGTGGGCGGCGCGGCCAGGTCCAGCCGGTCGCGCACCAGGGCGGCGGCGTGCGCGGCGCTCGTCGCCGCGGACACGTCGAGGCGCTGGCGCACCATCGCCCACTGCGTGAGGTGCGTGTGCGCGTCCCACAGGCCGGGCACCACCGTGCGGCCGTCGACGTCGACCCGCTCGGGGAGGGTCGAGACGGGCACCGGGGCCGGGGAGCCCGCGGGCGTCACCGCGGCGACCCGGCCGTCGTCGAGCAGGACGTCGACGGGCCGGCCGGGCCGGCCGGCGAGGCGGGCGTTCGTCAGGAGCAGCGCGGGCACGGGGCCACCGTAGACGGCGGGCGTCGCGCCGTGCGCCGGTCAGGCGCCGCCGGCGGCCTGCACGCGCAGCGCCTCGACGACCAGCGCGTGGTCGTCGGCCTGCGCCAGCCCGGACACGGTGACGACGCCGACGACCCCCACGCCCTCGACCCGCACGGGGAACGCGCCGCCGTGCGCCGCGTACTCCTGCAGCGGCAGCTGGTGCTTGGCGTTGAAGTCCTCGCCCTTCGCCCGCGCGCGCAGGCCGGTGAGGTACGACGACGCGCCGAACCGCTCCACGACGCGCACCTTGCGCTGCACCCACGAGTCGTTGTCCGGCGTCGTGCCCTCGCGCGCCGCGTGGAACACCTGCTGGGGCCCCTTGCGGACGTCGACCGTCACGGCCAGGCCGCGCTCGGTGGCGAGCTCGACCAGCAGGCAGCCGAGCTGCCACGCGTCGTCGTGCGCGAACCGGGAGAGCACGAGCTCGCGCTCCTGCTGCTCGACCTCGGCGACCAGGGCTGCGACGTCCTCCGTGTTCCCCATGGGCCCAGCGTCCCACGCCCGCCGCCCCGCGCGCGGCGCGTCCGCGAGGGCCGGCCGACGCGGGTCGGTACCGTCGCCCGCGTGACCCGACTGGTGCTCGTCCACGGCCGTGACCTCGACGGACGCGACCCGGAGGCGCTGGAGACGCAGTGGCTCGGCGCGCTCGGCGCGGGGCTCGCCGCGGCGGGGTCGCCGCTGCGGCCCACGGACGACGACGCGTCGTTCGTCTACTACGGCGACACCCTGGAGCGGCTGGTCGACGGCCGCACGCCGCCGCCCGTGACGGTGCACGCGCTGGCCGCGGACCCGGCGGCCGTCCCCCGGCTCGTGGGCGGGCTGCCGGACGGCGAGCTGCGGTTCCTGCTCGACGTCGTGCGCGAGGTCCTGGCCGGCGCCGGCCACGGCCCCGGCGCCGCGCCGCCCGCCGTCGTGGAGGGCGCGCTCGGGGACGCGCTGGTCGAGGCCGTCGTCGCGGCGCTGGCGCTCGTGGACCGCGTCGTGCCCGGCGTCAGCGCCGCCGTCCTGCTCACGCTCACGCGCGACGTGTACGCCTATCTGCACGACGACGCCGTCCGGCGGGCCATCGACGCGGGCCTCGCCGACGCCTTGGCCGACGCGTCGGCCGGCGACGAGCCCGCCGTCGTCGTCGCGCACTCCCTCGGCAGCGTGGTGGCGTACTCGGTGCTCGCCGGGCGGGCCTCGGGTCCGGAGGTGCCGCTGCTGCTCACCCCCGGCTCGCCGCTCGGCATCCGGGCGGTCCGGGAGGCGCTGGAGTCGCGCGCGCCGCTGGTGTTCCCCGCGGGGGTGGGGCGCTGGATGAGTCCTCGCGACCCGCGCGACCTGCTCGCGCTGCACGACCTCACGCCCGACGTCTTCCCGCTGCCGGGGATCGAGGCCCTGCGCGTCACCAACCGCGCGCCCGGGCATCACGCCGCCGCGTACCGGCTCGACGACGGCGCGTGGGCGGGGTACCTCGCCCTCCCGGAGGTCGCCGGGCCGGTCGGCGAGGCGATGACGTAGCGCTCGGTCGCCGTCCCGGCACAGGACGACGACGAATCGCTACGTCGCGGCGTCCCGCCAGCCGGGCAGCACCCGCTCCAGCGCGTCGACGAGCTCGATCGAGCTGCCGTCCTTGCCGCCCGCGCCGAGGATCATCGGCGGGCGCTGCGGCTCGACGCGCGCCCCGCGCACCCGGTCGACCAGCGTCAGCGGGGCGGTGAGCACGTAGAACGCGCCGTCGGCCGTGACGGCCGCCGTGCGGTCGTGCCGCAGGTACCAGCCGCGCAGCGACGTGCGCGCCGTCCCGCGTCCGCCGTAGCCCTTGACCTGCAGCGGCTCGGGCTCCAGCCCGGCGGCCGCCGCGGCCCGGACGAAGTCGCGCAGCAGCGCCTCCGCCTCCGTGTGCTCGGCGTCCTGCCGCGCGCGCAGCCGATCCGCCTGCACGCGGGCCGCCTCCGTGCGCTGCGCCGCCCAGTCGTCGCCCATACCGCCAGTCTGCCACCCGGGACGGCCCCACCCGGCTCGCGACCAGGGTCGACGGCACCGACGATGGACGGACCGGCGTCCCACCGCCGGCAGAGCCGTCGGGACCCGCGGGACGCCCCGACGAGAGGAGACCCATGCGTCACCTCACGACCGAGGTCGACCGGATCACCACCTTCTATCGCGAGGCAGGACCCGCGGACGCGCCGGTGCTCCTGCTCCCTCACGGGTACCCGGCGTCGTCCTTCGCCTACCGGCACCTGCTCGAGGACCTCGGGGACCGGTGGCGCCTCGTCGCCCCGGACCTGCCGGGGTTCGGCTACAGCGCGACGCCCGACCCCGACCGGTTCCCCGGCACCTTCGACGCCTACGCCGGGTTCCTCGCGGACTTCGCCGACACCCTGGGCCTGGACCGGTACGTCCTGTGGCTGCACGACTACGGCTCCCAGTTCGGGCTGCGGCTCGCGATGCGCGAGCCGCAGCGCGTGGCCGGGCTCGTCGTGCAGAACGGCGACATCCACGAGGACGAGTTCGGGCCGAAGTACGACGAGCTGCGTGAGCTCTGGGCGCACCCCGGCCCGGAGTCGCGGCGCCGGTTCGCCGCCCACGTCAGCCTGGAGGGTTTCAGGGACGAGTTCGTCGGAGAGGTCCCCGACGACGTCGCCGACCGGGTCGCCCCCGACCTCTGGACGCTCCACTGGGCCCTCATGGGCACGCCGGAGCGGCGGGCGAACCTCGTCCGGCTGCTCGCGGACCAGCCGAGCACGCTGGCCTGGTTCGAGCGGGAGCGCGCCTACCTGCGCGAGCACCGGCCCCCGACGCTCGTCGTGTGGGGGCCGCACGACGGGTACATGCCCGAGGGAGCGGCACAGGCCTGGTTGCGCGACCTCCCGGACGCTGAGCTCCACCTGTTCGGCGGAGGGCACTGGCTGCTCGAGACGCACCTGCGGGAGGTCGTCCCGATCGTGCGGGACTTCCTCGAGCGGGTCCACCCGCCGCGCGGTCCGGCCGGACCCTGACGGCACTCGTCAGAGCTCGCGCTCCGCGTACGCGACGAGGGCGTCGCGCACGAACGTCGCGCCCTCGGTGCCGCCGTAGTTCTTCGCGAACCGGGGGTCGGCCACGTACATCTCGGCCAGGCCGACGACGTACTCCTTCGTGGGCCGACCCTGCTCGGAGCCCGGCGTGCCGGGGATGCCGCCCAGCCAGGCCGCGTGCCGGGCGGCGAGGGCCTGCGCCTCGTCGGACGTCGGGGCGACGCCGCGGCGGGCGGCGTCGCCCCAGGCGTCGCCGAGCTCCGTCGTCCGCGCCTGCCACTCCTTCTGTCCGGCGGGACCCAGGCCGCGCCACCACGCGTCGCTCCTCGCGTACGCGTCGGCGCCCCAGCGCTCGGTCACCTCCTCCTGGTGCTGCGTGTGGTCGAAGCCGTCGAGCATGTCCTCGGCCATGAGCTGTTCTCCCTTCTCGATCGCGGTCACGGTCCGTTCCACCGACGCGATCTGCCGCGTCAGCCGGTCCTGCTCGGCACGCAGCTGGCCGAGGTGGCGGCGCAGCGCGCCGGCCTCGTCCGCCTGCTCGTCGAGCACCCTGCCGACGTCGCTCAGCGGCAGCCCCAGGTCGCGCAGCAGCAGGATGCGCTGCAGACGGCGGACCGCCGCGTCGTCGTACCGGCGCAGCCCGCCGGAACCGGTGCCCGACGGCGGCAGCAGACCGATCTGGTCGTAGTGCCGCAGCGTGCGGCTGCTGACGCCGGCGAGCCGGGCGACGTCCTGGATGGAACGGGTCATGACACCGACGGTAGGGGTTGACGCAGCGTCAACCGCAAGGCAGCAGATGAGGGTCTTCTCCTCCGCATCTCATGCGGGGGCCACCGACCGCCCGGAGGATCGTCGTCATGAGCAACCGCACCGCACGCCGTCTCGCCGTCCCCGCCGCGCTCGCCCTGACGCTCGGCCTCACCCTCACCGCCTGCGCCGACGGCTCCGGTGACGACGGCGCGCCCGCCGGGGACGCCACGACGTCCGCCGGCGCGACCGACGACACCACGACCGACGACACCACGCCGGACGACGGCGGCGCGGCAGAGGACACGTCGCCGAGCGCGTCCGCGGAGCCGGAGCACCGCACGGCCGCCGGCCTGCTGGCGATCGCCACCGCGGAGAAGAAGGCGGGCGGCACCGCGTTCGCCATCGACGACCCGGACCGCGACAACACGTGGGAGGTCGACGTCGCGACCGGCACCATCAGCATCGAGGTGGAGGTCAGCGCCGACGGGACCGAGGTGGTCCGCACGCAGGAGGACGACCTCGACGCCGACGACCGCCGCGCGCTGGCCGACGCGACGCTCTCCCTGACCCAGGCGATCGAGCGGGCCGTGGCGTCGTCCGGGGGCGACCTCGACGACGCCGAGCTCGACGAGGACGACGGCCGGTACCACTGGTCGGTCACGGTGCTGGTGGACGGCGCGGAGACCGACTACCGCGTCGGCACCCAGGACGGGAAGGTCGTCCAGGGGCGCGACGACGACTGACCGCCGCCGGTGTCGCCCGGGGCACGCTCAATCACCCCCGGCGCCCGTTGACCGACCCGTGAGGCCGGTGGGTCACTGGAGACATGACCCGCTCGGTCGACACCGACTACCTGGTCGTCGGCGCCGGGGCGGCCGGGATGGCGTTCGTCGACGCGCTCGTCGACCACGACCCGACCGCGCACGCGACGCTCGTCGACCGGCGTGCCGCGCCGGGCGGGCACTGGCTGGACGCGTACCCGTTCGTCCGCCTGCACCAGGCGTCGCAGTTCTACGGGGTCGCGTCGACCCGCCTCGGCTCCGGGCGCGTCCAGGAGTCGGGCCCGGAGCAGGGGATGCACGAGCGCGCCACCGGCCCCGAGATCTGCGCGTACTTCGCCCGGGTGCTCGCCGACCGGCTCCTGCCGACCGGACGCGTGGAGCTGCTCGGCGGGCACGAGTACCGCGACGGCCTGCTCGTCGACCTCGTCTCGGGGGACGTCGTCGAGCCCCGCGTCCGCCGGCGGGTGGTCGACGCCCGCTACCTCGCCCCGTCCATCCCCGCCGTGGGCCCGCCGCCGTTCGACGTGGACGACGGCGCCGACGTCGTCCCCGCGGGCGCGCTGCCCGACGTCGGGGAGGCCGCCGCCTACGTCGTCGTCGGGTCGGGGAAGACGGCCACCGACGCCGTGGTGTGGTTGCTCGGGCGCGGGGTGGACCCGGACGCGATCCTGTGGGTGCGGCCGCGGGACCCGTGGATGCTCGACCGTGCCGTCGTCCAGCCGGACCCGGCGGTCTTCCTGGGCATGGCGGGGACGCTGATGGCCTCGGCCTACGACGCCTCGTCGGCGGACGATCTCTTCCTGCGCCTCGAGGACGCGGGCGTCATGACGCGCATCGACCCGGCGGTCGTGCCGACCATGGCCCGCACGCCGACGCTCGGCCGGTGGGAGCTCGAGCTGTTGCGGTCGGTGACCCGCGTCGTCCGCGACGGGCACCTGCGCCGGGTCGAGCCCGGACGGCTGGTGCTCGACGACGGCGAGGTCGCGCTCCCGCACGGCGCCGTCGTCGTGCACTGCGCGTCGTACGGCCTGCACGTGCGCCCGGGGCTGCCGATCTGGGACGAGCGGATCACGCTCCAGTCGGTGCGGGCGGGGTTCCCGCCGTTCTGCGCCGCCCTGGTCGGCTACGTGGAGGGCACCCGCCACGACCGGCCCGACGCCGAGAAGAACGCCCTCTGCCCGCCGACGCCCTACTGGAGCACGCCCGCCGACTGGGCGGCCATGCAGGGCCGCGGCGCGCGGGCCGCCGCGACGTTCATGGCCGACCCGGACCTCGCCGCCTGGGCGCACTCCGTGCTGCTCAACCCCGCCCGTGTCCCGCCCGAGGAGACCGCGCGGCCCGAGGTGCGCGCCGCCGTCGAGCGGTACCTCGAGTACGCCCCCGCGGGCATCGCCGGGCTGGAACGGATCGGCCGGGACGCCGGGGTGCGGATCTGAGGGCAGCGCGCCGTCAGCCGGCGAGCACCTCCCGCAGCCGGGCCGCGAACGCCGCCGGGTCGTTGCCCGGGGACCACTCGTTGGACGCGAAGCCGCCGTGGTCGCCGGGGAAGACGACGGTGTCGAGGCCGAGCGCCGCGGCCAGCGCCTCTCCCCCGCGGCGGGGCATCGAGCCCGGCGCCTTCTCGCCGACGGCGGGCACCAGCCGCACGGTGGTGCGGCGCAGCGCGTCGAGGTCGGGCTCGAACCAGGGCAGGGCCTTCATGTTCCCGTTCAGCAGCAGGTCGTCCCGGGAGCCGTCGTCCTCGGTGGGCAGGCCGAACGCGGCCGGGTCGGGCGCGGGTTGCGTCAGGTAGTCCTCGGTGAGCGGCGCGTCCTGCATGGAGACCTGGATGAACTTCGCCATCGCGGGGCCGAAACCGTCCCGCTCGTACGTCTCGACGATGTCGCGGGTGACCTGGCGCTGCACGTCGCGGTCCTCCAGGAGCGCCCACAGCGGGGGCTCGTGCGCCACGACGGTGCCCAGCTCGTCGGGGTGGTCCACGATCCACGGCAGCACGTTGACGGCGCCGCCGCTGGACGCGAACACGTCGACGGGACCGTCCCCGATCACCGGCCGGGCGGCGGCCACCACGCGGTGGAAGTCGTCGGCGTGGAGCTCGACCGACACCGCGCCGCCGGCGGCGAGCGTGCTCCGTTCCGTGCCGCGCGGGTCGTACGTGACGACGGCGCGGTCGTCGACGTGCCCGAGCAGCTGGGTGAAGCCCGACGCCGCCATCGGCGACCCGAGCAGGAACAGCGGCGGGTGCCCGCCGGGGGCGGCCGGGATGCGGACGTCGTAGGTGAGGACGGCGCCGGGCACGTCCACGGTGAAGGTCTGCTGGGTGCTCATGGGGTGCCTCCGTCGGCCTGATGGGGTTCTCATCCTGTGGTGGGGGAAGACGGCGCGTCACCCCCGAACTCATCGGTCGTGACCAGGCACGACGTCGCCGCGGCGCTCCGGGAGTGGGAGCCTGCCCCCAGGTTCCGCGGGTCCACAGGCCGCGGGCCCGGGCGCCTCGACGACGGCCGCCGCCCGCGAGGCTCGGCCACGGACGCCCGCCCCGGACGCCCCGAACCCGAGGAGCCACCCATGCCCGTCGCGACGCCGCCCCCGCCCACCTCGCCGGCACCCGGTCCCGCCCGGTTCGTCCCGCCCGACCTCGTCGACCTGCGCACCGCGTGGACCCGGGAGCGCGAGCTCGCGGCCGCCGCGGGCGGACCCCACCACGGCGGCCGGGGCGGCGGCTGCCCGGGCCGGCACGGCTGGTTGCTCGACGACGGGCTCGACGTCCTGCTGGAGCCCGTGCTCGCCGGCTCGACCACGCCCGGCTTCTACCCGTTCGCCGCCCTGGACGAACGGACCGCCGCCGGGCTGCTGGAGCGGCTGGACGAGGAGGAGCTGGCGACCGAGCGGCAGAACCTCGGCCCCACGCTCGGCACGGTGCTGCGGGCCGTCGTGCGGTACCCCGACCGCGTCCGCGCGCAGGGGTACGTCGTCGGGCCGCTGCGGTGCGACGAACGGATCACCGTGACCGGGGTCCTGCTCCGGCCGGGCCGGGGCGTGCGCCTCGAGGGACCGCACGGGCCCGGCGGCGAGAGGGCCGACGTCGTGCGCGCCCTCGCCGCGCTGGGTGTCGACGACATGCACGCGCCCCCGGACGAGGTCGCGCCCTGGCGGGGGCGACGGCTCGGCGGCGGCACGGACGACGGGCCGTGGTTCCGCGTCTGGTGGGACTGACCTGATGGGCCTCACCTGATGGGACTCACCCACCCGACCGACCCTGTGGATAACCTCGACCCGCCCGGTCCCACCGTCGTTAGCGTCGTGCCCGCGCCCCGGCGCAGCCTCCGACGGACCCACGACGAACAGGGACGGGATGACCCAGCTCGACCTCGACACCACGACCCTCGCGGCGGTGGGCGCGGACCTGCGCGCGGGCGCCACCACGCTCGCCGGCGCCCGCGCCGGAGCGCTCACCGCGGCCGCGGCGCCGGGCGTGAGCGGCGACGTCGCCCTGTCGGCCGCGGTGGAGGACCTCGCCGCGGCCTGGCGGTCGGCCCACGAGTCGCTCGTCGGCGCACTCGTATCGCTCGGCGCGGGGCTCTCGGAGGCTGCGGAGGTCTTCGCCGGTGCGGAGCGCGGGACCGTGCGCGACCTGGCCGCGCTGCTCGGCGCTGCCGGGACGGCGGACGGCGCATGAGGCCCGAGGTGCGGCACGGCGGGCAGCGCGGCGGCGGACAGGGCACCCTCGACGGCGAGCCCGGCGCGCTGACGGGCAGCCCGCCCGCGCTGGTCGACGCCGCCGACGCCGCGGCACGCGCCGCGGCACGGCTCGCGGACGTGCACGCACAGCTGCTGCGGGTGCACGCGTCGCTCGACGGTCAGCGCAGCACCGCCGTCGAGCGGGCGCGCGGGCGGGTCGCCACCGTGGCCGACGACGCCCGCGCGAGCGGCGGCCTGCTCGAGGCGGCGGCCGGCGCCCTGCACCGGTACGCGGTCACGCTCGGCGACGCCCGGTCCGCCGCGGGACGGGCGCTCGCCGACCGGGCGGAGGCCCTGGGGCGGGAGGCGCGGTGGCGGTCCGAGGCCGACGAGGCCCGGCGTTCCACGTGGAACATCGCCGGGGCGGGCCTCCTCCCCGCGGCCCCCGACGTCGGCGTGCCGGGAGCGGCGACGCCGCTCGGCGGCCCGGGGCAGGCGCACCAGCGGCTCGTCGTCGCGGAACGAGAGGTCGCCGCGGCGCGCGAGGACGTCGCGGCGGCGGAGGCGCGCTGGCGGTCCGCCCGCGACGCCAAGGCCGAGGGGTCGCGTCGCGCCGCCTCCGCCCTCGCCGCGCTCGCCGACGTCCGTGCGGTCCGAGCCGTCACCGCCGCGGGGGCCGACCCGGCAGGGCTCGTGGCCTCCGGGGACGCCGCGCGGCGGGTCGTCGCGCTGCTGCCGCGCGCCGCGTCGGGCGGCGACGACACCGCACGCCGCGCGCTGCGGGACGACGTCCGCCGCGTGCTGACCGGCCACGCGGACGACCCCGCGTTCTGGGCCGTCTTCTGGGACACCACGACGCCGCAGGACCTCTACCTGGCGCTCGGACCGACCTCCCTCGACCCGACCCGGCCGGTCCCGACCGAGCTGCGCACCGCCCTGGCCCAGGGCGCGGCCGCCTGGGCCGGCACGGCGTCGGACGCGGAGCTGCGCGAGTTCGGGCGGGACGTCGTCACCGGCGTCGGCGACTGGCCGCTCGGCCTGGGCGAGCGGTCCCGGATCGCCGCGACGCTCCTGCCCGCCGAGCTCCCCGCGGCGGCGCACGCCGCCGCCGGCGACGCGCTCGACGCGAGGTGGCAGGCCCGCGCGGACGAGCAGGCGGCCGCCACCGGCACCCGCGGCGGCCTCGGAGGTGAGGCCCTCGTCGACGCCACGATCACCGCGCCGCTCGCCGCGGCCGTGCTGGCGGGTTACGCCCGGCACCCACGGCTCGCGCTCGACCGGCTCGCCCCGGCTCAGGACGCCCAGGTCGCCGGCAGCGTGCGGCGCTGGTTCGGGTGGGTCCCGGACGGGGGCTGGCCCGACGACGGCAGGGGCGTCGCGGGCGCGTTCGCCGCCGCGGTGGAGGAGGGGACGACGTCGCACCATCAGGCCGACCAGCGGAGGGCCGCCGTCCTCGTCTCGCACGCCACGCCGGTCCTGCCGTCCGGGCTGCTCGCGGGCCCCACGCTGGACGACCGCGCCGGCGCCGACGTCGCGCGCGCGTACGAGCCGTACCTGCCGTCGGTGGGCGACGCGACCCTGAACCAGACGCTCCACCGCGGATCCGAGGGCGGGCCTCCGGAGCCCGCCCCGGCACCCGGGATCGACGCGGACGACGGTCTCGCCGCGGGCACGGGACGGCGCGCCGACGTCCTCCAGCCGGAGCTCGACGCGTTCGCTCTGCGCGACGTCGTCGCCGCGACGTCGCGCAGCCCCGAGGCCGCGCAGGCCTGGCTGGGGGCCACCGAGCGCTATGCGGCGGCGATGGTCGAGGTCGCGACGTCCGGCGCCTACGACGTCGACACCGCGCCGCGCTACCACCTCGCGGAGCAGGTGCTCGGCGGGGTGGGTGCGGTCACGGGCGCCATGCAGGCCGAGACGCTCGCCACCGCCTACGACGAGGTCGAGACCCGCGAGGCGCTCATCTCGCTGGCCGGCGACACGCTGGGGCTCGGCACCCTCGGCCGCAGCAGCGCGGAGGCCCTGGCCGCCACGGCGACGACCAAGGGCCTGGAGTTCCTCGACACGAGCGGCCCGGTCGCCGAGGCACGGGCCGAGGTCGGCGACGTCGGCCACCAGACGTACACCCGGTACGCGACGACGATCCACGACCTCTACCTCGCCCACGACCTCGACCTCGGCATCCCGCTCGACGAGGCGATGCGGCGCGCCGAGAGCGCGGACGTCGCCGCCGCCGACCACGAGAAGCTCTCCGTCGCCCGCCAGTTCTGGGGCGCGTTCAAGGACATGTCCCAGCCCGCCGGAGGAGGTCGATGAGCACCGTGCTGAAGCGTGTCTTCGCCAACCCGCAGGTCACGCCGGCGGTGGTGCTCGTGCTCCTCCTGGTGGCGCTCGTCACCGTCCCCCGGGCGCTCGACGCGGCGACGGACCGCCAGCGGCAGCGCGAGCTCGAGCAGGCGCAGACCTGGATCGCCGACCGCTGGGTGTTCACCACTGCCGACTTCCCCGCGCACGACACGGCCGAGCTCCCGGTGGAGCGGTGGTGGATGGACCGGGGCCTCGCGGGGGCGGGCTGGCTCGTCGAGCCCGTCCGGGCCACGGGCATCGCCCCGCTGTTCCACGCCCCGTTCGCACTGACCGGTGGGTGGTCGCCGGAGTCGACGTCCGGAATCTCCGGCGTGCGGGTCGACGGCGTCGACGTGTACAGCTATGTCGCCACTCCCCCGGGCCCCGGTTTCGACACCGCACGAGGATCGGATGGTGTCTGGCGGCTGCAGGAGGAGGCGTCGAGGGTCGCGGACTATCTCCTGGACCCCGGCTCCGCGTGGGAGGAGTACCGCGGCGCGGAGCTCCTGTCCGTCGCGTACGTCGGGACGCCCGCAGGCCCCCGGTGGTACGAGGATCACCTCGGCGAGCCGTTCGACGCCGGCGGGCCGGGCTATTTCGGCGTGGAGGTCCACGAGCGTGCCGATGACGACCTGGCGTTCCGGACCACGACGATCGGCACGGTGGTCGAGGGCTCGCTCGCCGTGGTGGGCGTCGTCGTACCCGACGGCGTGGTGCCGCCGGCCGAGCTGGAGCCGGCGCTGCTGCTCGAGCGCCTCTCCCAGAAGCTTCGCTCCCACCCGCCGGCACCGACGGACACGGTCGGCGGCGCCGTCAGCGGCACGGACCGCGGCGCTCAGGCCGACTCGCGCACCACCAGGGAGGTGGGCAGCGTGATGGCCGCGGGCTCCTGACCGTCGACGACCTCGAGCAGCAGCCGCACCATCTCGGCGCTGATGCGCTCGTAGGGCTGGCGCATCGTGGTCAGCGGCGGGTGGAGCTGCGCAGCGACGCCGGAGTCGTCGAAGCCGCCGACAGCGACGTCGCCGGGCACGCTGCGGCCGGCGGCCTGCAGCGCGACCAGGGCGCCGGCGGCCATGAGGTCGGAGTGCACGAACACGGCGTCGACGTCGGGCCGCCGCTCCAGCAGCTCGGCCATCGCGAGGCGGCCGCTCTCGCGGGAGTAGTCGCCGTGCGCGACCAGCTCCGGGTCGTAGGCGTCGCCCAGCACCTCGCGGTAGCCCTCGAGACGCAGCACGCCGCCCGGGGTGTCCATCGGGCCGGTGATGGTGGCGATGCGCCGCCGGCCGGAGTCCCACAGGTGCTGCGTCATCGTCCACCCGCCGGACCGGTCGTCGGCGGCGACGTACCCGACCTTGCCCTCGTACCCGAGCGGGACGCCGCACGCGACGGTGGGGATCTCGTGCCGCAGCAGCTCCCTCATCATCGGGTTGCCGCGGTGGGAGCTGATGAGCAGCACCCCGTCCACGTGCCCGGCCTCGAGGTACTGCGCCACCCGGCGACGCTCCTGGTCCGTGCCCGCGACGAGCAGCACCATCGGCATCTCCCGCTCGGCGGCGGCGTGCGTGGCGCCCCGCAGGAGCAGGGAGAAGTTGGGGTCCTCGAACAGCAGGTGCTGCTCCTCCGTGAGGAGGAAGGCGACGGAGTTGGCGCGCCCCGTCACCAGGGAGCGGGCGTGCGGGTTCGCGCGGTACCCGGTGGTGCGGATGGCCTCCTCGACCGCGGTGCGCGCGTCGGGGGACACCCAGTGCCCGCCGTTGATGACCCGCGAGACGGTGCCCCGCGACACCCCCGCGACCGCCGCGACGTCGCGGATCGTGGGCCGCTTCGCCCGGCCGTCGTCGGCCCCGTGCCCACCCGTTCCTTCCACGCCCGCGAGTCTAGGGACCCGAGCGCCCCCGGCCTGACCGGCGCGAGGAGGCGTCACGACTTCACCGCGCCCGCGGCGAGGTCCACCTGCCAGAACCGCTGGAGCGCGAAGAACAGTGCGACGAGCGGCACGATCGACAGCAGCGCACCGGTGATCACGAGCGTGTACATGGCCGGCTGGCTGGCGCCCTGGTTGAGGAGGCCGGACAGGCCCACCGTGATCGGGAACAGCTTGTCGTCGCCGAGCATGATGTACGGCAGCATGAAGTTGTTCCAGATCGCGACGAACTGGAAGAGGAACACCGTCACGAGGCCGGGCACCAGCATCGGCACGGCCACCTGGAAGAAGGTGCGGGTCTCGCTCGCGCCGTCGGTCCGGGCGGCCTCGACCACCTCGTCGGGCACGGCAGCGGCCGCGTAGATGCGCGCCAGGTAGATGCCGTACGGGCTGATGATGCTGGGCAGCAGCACCGACCAGTACGTGTTGGTGAGGTCGAGCTCGGCCAGCAGCAGGTACTGCGGGATCGCGAGCACGATGGCGGGGACGAGCACGCCGGCGAGCAGCACGTTGAACACCGCGTTCTTGCCGGCGAACGTGTACTTCGCCAGGCCGTAGCCGGCCATCGCGGACACCAGCGTGGACGCCGCCGCGCCGACACCGGCGTACAGGGCCGTGTTGAGCATCCACCGCCAGAACAGACCGTCGCGGTAGGCCGAGAGGTCGGCGACGTTGTCGGCCAGGTGGGTGGAGGGCGCGAACGTGAAGCTCGAGAACAGCTCGGCGCCGGACTTGGTCGAGGCCATCACCACCCACACCACCGGCAGCAGGCAGTACAGGGCCCCCAGGAGGAGCACGGCCGTGGCCACCGGGGACGGCCGTTCGCCGGCGCCGCGCCAGTGGCGGCGTCCCTTCGCGGCCGGGCGGCGGACGTCGGAGCGCGCGGCCGGGGCGTCGGCGGGCAGCGGGCTGGTCAGCGTCGTCATGGTCACTTCTCCTGGCCGAAGGCGCGGCCCTGCACGAGGCGCAGGAAGCCGAACGAGAGCACGAACGTCGCCGCGGCGATGATCACCGAGGTCGCGGCGGCCGAGTAGAGGTCGCCGCGCGTGAACGCGTCGCGGTACACCTTCATCAGCGGGGTCCAGGTGGTCGAGATGGCGTTGCTCAGCGGGCGCAGCGTGGTGGGCTCGGCGAACACCTGGAGCGTCGCGATCATCGAGAACACCGCCGTCATGATGATCGACGGCGTGACGATCGGGATCTTGATCCGCAGGGCCACCGCCACCTGCGACGCGCCGTCCAGCTCGGCCGCCTCGTAGAGCTCCGACGGCACCGCCTTGAGCGCCGTGTAGATGACGATCATGTTGAACCCCGTGCCGCCCCAGACGGCGATGTTCGCGACCGCGAACATCACGAGGTCGCCCTCGAACAGCGACGGCACGTCCCAGCCGAACCGCTCGAACAGGTCGTAGAAGGGGCTGACCCCGGGCAGGTAGAGGAAGCCCCACAGCAGGGACGAGATCACGGCCGGCACCGCGTAGGGCAGGAAGATCGCCGTCCGCGAGAACGTGCGCGTCCGCGCCCGGCGCGAGTCGAGGAGCAGCGCGAACAGCAGCGCCAGGCCGAGCATCGTCGGCACGACGATCAGCCCGTACAGGGCCACGCGCCCCACGGACGCGAGGAACTCCGGGTCGCCCAGCGCGGCCGCATAGTTGGACAGCCCCGCCCACACCTCGGTGCGCGAGCCCGAACCGAGGCCCAGACCGCTCACCTTCTCCGTGCGGAAGGACAGGTAGACCGCGTACGCGATCGGCAGCGCCAGGAAGAGGACGAACAGCACGATCGCCGGCGCGAGGAAGCCCCACGGGGCGAGGCGGCGCCGGCCGGACGTGCTGGGCCCGGTCGCGCGGGCCGGCGGCGCGGCGGTGGTCGTGGTCATCTCAGGCTTCCCTCTCGGATCTTCGCCGATCGTGCTCGACGGCGATCGTGGTCGACGCGGGTCGGGCCGCCCGGGGGGGGATCTCCCCGCCCCGGGCGGCCCGCGTCGTCACTCGCTGACGCTGAACCCCTGGTTCTTCAGGTCGTCGAGCGTGATCTGCTGCATCGCGCCGACGGCGTCGAGGAACGCGCTCGCCGTCTTGGCCTTGGTGGCCTTGGCGAACTCGTCGTTGTACGCGGAGTAGGCGACGTTGATGTTCGGCCCGTAGGTGAACGGCTGCACGGTCTGCGCGGTCTGCGCCGCGACCTCGTAGAAGTCGGGCTGGTTGGAGAAGAACTCCGGCGGGTCGGTCAGCGCCTCCGTGCTCGCGGGGACGTCGGCCGGGTAGATGCCGGTCTCGTCCACGAGCGCCTGCACGGCCTCCGGGTCGGTGTTGAGCCACGTGACGAACTCGGCGGCCTGCTCCGGGTGCTCCGACTGCGAGGTCACCGCGGTGGCCGAGCCGCCCCACGCGCCGGTGGCGGGCGCGTCGGCGTCCCACTGCGGCATGGGTGCCATCTCCCACTTGCCCGCGGTGTCGGCGGCGTTGCCCGACAGGACGCCGGGCGCCCAGATCGCCGACAGCCAGCCCACCTGGGTGCCGTCGTTGAGGCCGGCGTTCCACTCGGGGGTGTACATCGGCCTGTTGTCGATGACTCCCTCCTCCACGAGGCCGCCCCAGTACTCGGCGACCTTCGTCGTGGCGTCGGAGTCGATGTCCACCGACCAGGCGTCGCCGTCGATCCCGTACCAGGACGCGCCGGCCTGCTGCGTGATGCCGGCGAACCAGCCCGCGTCGTTGGCGGAGAACGTGCCGAGGTACGCCTTCGGGTCGGCCTCGTGCACCTCCCGCGCCGCCTCCGCGTACTCGTCCCACGTGGTGGGGACGTCGATGCCGAGCTTCTCGAAGATGTCGGCCCGGTAGTAGAACTGCATCGGCCCGGAGTCCTGCGGCACCGCGTAGACGGCGTCCGACCCGAGGGTGACGGCGTCCCAGACGCCGTCGGCGAAGTGCCCGGCGACGTCGTCGCCCAGCGAGCCCGAGAGGTCCGCGAGCGCGTCCGAGGACACCAGCTGCGGGATCTTCTGGTACTCGGCCTGCATGATGTCGGGCGCGCCCGAGCCGGCCTTGATCGCGGTGAGCAGCTTGGTGACGGCGGGGTCGCCGCCGTCCTGCTTGTTCACCGTGACCGTGATGTCGGGGTGCTCGGAGTTCCAGAGGTCGACGACCTTCTCCATGTTCGGCGTCCACGTCCAGAAGGTGAGCTCGACGGGGCCCGCGGCCGACCCGCCGTCGTCCGTGCCGGCGTCGTCGCCACCGCCGGAGCAGGCGGACGCGAGCAGCGCGGTGGCGGCGGCGAGGGCCGCGATCCGGGTGCCTGTGGTCAGGCGCATGACTCCTCCTCGTCAAGGACCATCGCACCGCCGCGTCAGGCAGGGAGCGCTGGGCGACTCACGACAGTGTGGCTGTGCACGGTCACAGTAGCGACACGGCTCCCGGGATTGTCAACTTCAGGTTTCGTGGTGTTACCTAGTCGTTGCCCGGTCACGAAGACTGTGACCGGGCACAGCACGCCGAGCACAGCACCGACGCGAGGAGCCTCTCCCATGCCCGACGCCACGCCCCTCGACCTGCCGGGCGGCGCCCCCACCCGGACCGCGCCTCTCCGCCCCGGCCCGGACTTCGACGGCTGGCTGCCGGGCATCGACGAGATCTCCTACGGCGGCGACTACAACCCGGAGCAGTGGCCGGAGGAGGTGTGGGCGCAGGACGTCGCCCTCATGCAGGAGGCCGGCGTCACCCTGGTGAGCGTCGGGATCTGGAGCTGGGCGCTGCTCGAACCGCGGGAGGGCGAGTACGACTTCGGCTGGCTCGACCGGCTGCTCGACCTGCTGCACTCGGGCGGCATCCGCGTGGACCTCGGCACCCCGACCGCGTCGCCGCCGGCATGGTTCTTCCGCACCTACCCGGACTCGCGCGTCGTGACGCGCGACGGCACCGTGCTGGAGTTCGGCTCGCGCGGCGCCGCCGCGCCGTCGTCGCCCGCCTACCGTCGCGCCGCGACCCGGATCGCCGGCGCGCTGGCGGAGCGCTACGCCACCCACCCCGCCGTCGTGCTCTGGCACGTGCACAACGAGTACGGCGCACCCGTCTCCGACGACTACTCCGACCACGCGCAGCGCGCCTGGCGCCTGTGGCTGCGTGCCCGGTACGGCACGCTGGACGCGCTCAACGCCGCCTGGGGCACGCGCTTCTGGGGCCAGGTGTACGGCGAGTGGGAGCACGTCGTCGCGCCGTCGGCCACGCCGACCGTCGCGAACCCGGCGATGCGCCTCGACTACGCACGGTTCACCGACGCGATGCTGCGCGAGTGCTTCGTGGCCGAGCGCGACGCGATCCGCGCGCACTCCGACGTCCCGATCACCACCAACTTCATGGCGACGGCGTGCCCCTCGACCGACCTGTGGGCCTGGGGCCGCGAGGTCGACGTCGTCTCCGACGACCACTACCTCACCGCCGCCGACCCGCGCGGCCACGTCGGCCTGGCGATGGCCGCCGACCTCACCCGGTCGGTCGCGGGCGGCAAGCCCTGGCTGCTCCTGGAGCACTCCAGCTCGGCCGTGAACTGGCAGCCCCGCAACGTGGCCAAGCGGCCCGGCGAGGAGCGGCGCAACGCCCTGTCGCACCTGGGCCGCGGCGCCGACGGCATCCTGTTCTTCCAGTGGCGGGCCTCGCGCAGCGGCGCGGAGAAGTTCCACTCGGCGATGCTCCCCCACGCCGGCACGGGCAGCCGCGTGTTCCGCGAGGTGTGCGCGCTCGGCGCCGAGCTCGGCCGCCTCGGCGAGGTGCGCGGGTCGCGCGTGCGCGCCGACGTCGCGCTGCTGTGGGACTACGAGTCGCACTGGGCGCAGGACCTCGAGTGGCGGCCCAGCGTCGACGCGTCGCACCGCGAGCGCACCGAGGCGTTCTACGACCGGCTGTGGCGCGACGGGCTCACCGTCGACATGGCGCACCCGGAGCAGGACCTGTCCGGCTACCGCCTCGTCGTCGCACCGGCGTCGTACCTGCTCACGGCGGCCGCGGCCGACAACCTCACCCGGTACGTCGAGGGCGGCGGCACGCTGCTGGTCAGCTACTTCAGCGCCGTCGTGGACGAGCACGACCGCGTGCACGAGGGTGGCTACGGCGCGCCGCTGCGCCGCGCGCTCGGCCTCACCGTCGAGGAGTTCCTGCCGCTGCGGGAGGGCGAGACGCTCGGCGTCGTCGGCCTGTCCGACGGCGCGCTGACCGGCGACGTGTGGGCCGACGACCTCGCGCTCGACGGCGCGGACGTCGTCGCCACGTACGACGGCGGCCCTCGGCCCGGCGCCGCGGCGGTCACGCGGAACCCCCTCGGCGCGGGGACCGGCTGGTACGTCTCGACGCGCCTGGACGTCGACGCCCTCGCGCCCCTCATGGCCCGCGTGTACGACGACGCGGGGCTCGCACCCACCGGCCTGCCCGCGGAGCTCGAGGTCGTGCGCAGGCACGGGGACGGCGCCGTGTTCACCGTCGTGCTCAACCACGCCGACGCCGACGCCAAGCTGCCCGACGTCGCGCCCGGCTCCACCGACCTGCTCACCGGGGAGGACGTCGCAGGCTTCGTCGTCGTCCCCGCCGGCGGGGCGCGCGTGCTGCGCACGCCCGTCCCGCACTGACCCGCGATCTGTCAGGGCGAGCGCGGGGCATACCCCGCGCTCGTCCTGACAGATCGGGGCCCACAGGAGCTGTCAGGGCACGCGCCCGGCACACCGGGCGCTGATCCTGACGGCTCGCCCGACGCGAAAGGACGATGATGTCGCACCGCACCCGCACGATCGCCACGAGCCTGCTCGCCGCCGCCCTCGCGGCCGCCCTCGCCTCGCCGGCGGGGGCCGCGCCCGGCGGCCGGTCCGCCGTCGAGCCCACGAACGCAGGGTTCTCCGGCCTGGACGGCTGGACCGTCACCGGCGACGCGTCCGCCGCGACGACGGAGGCCGGGGGCCGCACCGGCGACCGGCTGACGCACTGGTCGGACACGCCCTACGAGGTCACGACGTCCCAGCGCCTCGGCCGCCTGGGGACGGGCTGGTGGACGGCGAGCGCCTGGGTGAAGTCCGGCGGGCTGGACACCTCGACGCTGTCCCTGACCTGCGCGGGCGGCACGTCCGGCACGGTCACCCTGCCGCAGTCGCTGCAGGACGACGCGTGGGTGCGCGTCGCCGTCTCCGCGAAGAGCCGCGGCGGCGACTGCACGCTCGCCGTCGCGACGTCGGACGACGCGGGCGGCGCGTGGGCGGGCGTCGACGACGTCGCCGTCGAGCGCGGCCGGGTGACGCGCGACGTGCGCGGCGGCGACCTCTCCGGCCTGGCGAAGAACGAGGACCACGGCGCCGCGTACGCCGACGTCGACGGCACGCCCGGCGACCCGGTCGAGATCCTCGCCGCCCACGGCATGAACCTCGGCCGCCTCAAGGTGTGGGTCGACCCGGCCGACGGCTACAACGAGGTGACGCACGTCGTCGAGACGGCGCGACGGATCCAGGCCGCCGGCATGGACGTCATGGTCGACTTCCACTACTCCGACCGGTGGACCGACCCGGGGGCGCAGGGCGTGCCGGCCGCGTGGGCGGGGTCGAGCGTCGCCGCGATGACCGACCGGCTCGCCGCGCACACCCGCGAGGTGATGGCCGCCCTCGTCGACGCGGGCGTCGACGTCGCGTACGCGCAGGTGGGCAACGAGATCAACCCCGGCATGCTGTGGCCGTACGGCCAGACATGGGACGTCGACCCGGACGACGGCGTCGCCGACGCGCAGTGGGACGCCCTCGCTGGCTTCCTCACCGCCGGCCACGACGCGGTGAAGGCCGTCTCGCCGTCGACGCGGACGATCCTGCACCTGACGAACATCAACAACGGCGTCGACTCGCTCACCTGGTGGTTCGACGAGGTCACCGCGCGCGACGTACCGTTCGACGTCGTCGGGCTGAGCTACTACGGCTACTGGCACGGGTCGCTCGCCGACCTGCAGGGGGCCGTCAGCACCCTGTCCGCGCGCTACGACCGCGACGTCATGGTGGTCGAGACGGCGTACCCGTTCACGCTCGAGGACGACGACCCGGCCTGGGAGAACGTCATCGCGTCCGAGGACCAGCTCGTCGACGGCTACCCCGCCACGCCCGAGGGCCAGGCGGCGGCGTTCCGCGCCGTGCAGGACACGGTCGCCGCCGCCCCCGGCGGTCGCGGCCTCGGCGCCGTCTACTGGGAGCCGGCCTGGACGGCCGTCGAGGGCAACGGCTGGGACCCGGAGGACCCGGCGTCCGGCAACGCGTGGGAGAACCAGGCGATGTTCGACCACGACGGGCGCCTGCTCGCGCCCGTCGCGGCCGAGCTCGCCGCCGACTGACCGACGTCGTACGGCGGGTCAGCAGGTCGCGAGCAGCGCGGGCACCAGGGCGGTGCCGAGGTCGGACTCCAGCGACGTCAGGTCGCGGCCGGTCAGGGCCACGGTCACCTGGCGCTCGGCGTCCGGCGAGGTCAGCGTGATGCTGAGCGTGCCGAACGACGCGCCGTCGTGCCCGTACAGCCATGCGCCCTCCTCGCACGGGTCGGGCAGGCGGTACACGCCGAGCCCGTAGTCGGGCAGCACCTGGCTGCCGACGGTGCGCGGCGTGAGGACGTCCGTCACGGTCTCCGGCTCGAGCAGGTCGCCCGTCACCAGCGCCTCGGTGAACCGCTGCAGGTCCTCCGTGGTGCTGGTGACGGCGCCGGCCGAACCGAACAGGCTGGGGTCGAAGCCGTCGAGGCCGTACCAGCCGGCGCCGAGGTCGCCCGTGTACGCGGCCTCGCGCAGGAACGGGCCCCGGTAACCCGGGTCGTCGGGGTACGCGGAGTGCCGCATCCCGGCGGGCTTGAAGACGCGCTTCTCCAGCAGGCGCTCGACGTCCTGCCCGGTGGCGTGCTCCAGCGCGAGGCCCAGCAGCACGTAACCGGCGTTGGAGTACGAGGCGTCGGTGCCGGGCTCGAACAGCCACGGCTGGTCGTCCATCGCGGCGAGGTGGTCCGCCGTCGTGTACTCCTCGCCGAGGACGTCGAAGAACTCGTCGTAGTCCTCCGGGTCGGTCATCCGGCTGGCGGTGAGTGCGGCGAGGTGGTCGGGCAGACCCGAGCGGTGCGTGAGCAGCAGCTCCAGCGTCACGTCGTCCTCGTACGCGTCGGGGACGACGACGGCCGCCTCGGGCACGACGTCGACCACCGGGGTGTCGAGCGACCACGTGCCCTGCTCGACCTCCTGGAGCACGAGCGTCGAGACCATCATCTTGGTGTTGCTCGCCGCGCGGAACCGGTCCTGCGGCCGCGCCGGCCCGTGCCCGTCCAGGCGGCGCGTGCCGTCCGCGCCGGTCCAGTGCAGGCCCGGGGCGTCGACCCGGCCGACGACGCCGATCGGGACGCCCGCCGCCGTGTCCGCGAGCGCCTGGTCGAGAGCGTCGGTCACGGCGTCGGCCCGTCCCGACGCCTCGCTCGGCGCGCTGAACGTCCTCGCGCGAGCCTGGCGCTCCGCCTGCGCGACGGCGTCGGCCACCGCCTGCGCGACGGACGAGCGGTCCTCGTCGAGAGCCGCCGACGGCGAAGGGCCTGGCGGCTCGTCCGCCCCCGCGGGCAGCGCGCCGAGGCCCAGTGCGAGCGCGGCGACGGTCGTGACGGTCAGGGGCGTGCGCATGCGGCGGCGCATGGTGTCTCCTTCGTCCTCGGTGTCGGTGCACCCACCCTCGCAGGGCGGGCCGCCCGGGCGGATCCGTCGGGCGACGGAGATCCGCCGTCGTCGCCTCCGCCGTCCGCCGGACGCCGAGGTGGTACTACCTCGGCCGGGTCCGAACTACCTCGGCAGGGTCCGAACTACCTCGGCAGGGTCCGAACTACCTCGGCAGGGTCGGTACTACCTCGGCAGGGTCCGAACTACCTCGGCGTCTGCGGGACTACCTCGGCGAGGCGGGCGGCGGCCTCGTCGCGGCGGCGGGTGGCATCGGCCAGGGTGCGCTCGGCGCGCTGGCGGGCGACGACGGCGCCGCGCAGCTCGGCGTCGACGGCCGCGGCCTCGTCGTCCAGCTCGGCGAGGCGACGACGGACGGCGTCGCGCTCGGCGTCGGTGCGGTGCGCGACGCCCTCGATGCGGCCCACCTCCGCGGCCGCCGCGCTGCCGGCGTCGCGCGCGGCGGCGACGTCGTCCTCCGCGTCGGCGAGCTCCTGCTCCGCCTCCTGCCGGGCCGCCTCCTGCGCGGCCTGCTCCTCGGCCGCCGCGTCGTCGTCCTTCCTCGACGGGCCCCGTCGCCGGCGGCCGCCGCGCCCCCCGCCCGGCAGGTCGGGCACCGCGTGCAGGTGCCGCGACGGCGCGCCGTCGTCGTCGACGGGCGCGATGCCGAGCGCGTCGGGGACGGCGACGGCGGACGCGACGTCGGCCCGCCCGATGCCGGTGGCCTGCAGCGGCCCGACCAGCAGCCCGCCGCGGACGGCGCGGCCGGCGTCGGCGTCGATCATCGCGGCGGTGAGCGTGGCCTCCACCTGCGCCAGGACCGCGCCCGAGACGGTCGCGCCGGTCTCGACGGCGAGCGATCGCGCCCGCGCGGCGACCGCGGCGACGAGCAGCCGCCGCTGGCGCGTGAGCTCGCGCAGGCGCTTGCCGTCGAGGTCGTCCTGCGCCTCGCGGAACGCGGCGCCGAGCTCGACCACCTGCTCCACCTGCGCGGCGTCGGCGCGCGCGAGGAGGTTGACCACCCAGGCCGCCGTCGACGGCTTGCGCAGCCGCTTCACCCGGTCGGCCGCCTCGTCCTCGCCGTCGGCGCGCAGGGCGGCGGCGCGCGCGTCGCGCGCGGGGACGAATGCCGCCGGCTCGAGGGCGTAGAGCTCCCCGGCGACGTCGGTCAGCAGCTCCGCCAGCGTGGGCACCCTCCGAGAATCCGGAACGCCGCCGCCCACCGCAACCCCACCCGCGCGAGCTGTCAGGACCAGGTCACGGTATTCATGCTCCTGGTCCCGACGACTCGCGCCTACGATCGTCTCGATCCCCATGACCGAGAACCTTCCCCACGCGCCGGCGTCCGCCATCACGCCCCCTGTCGACGAGCGTCGCGCCACGATCATCCTGGTCGCGATGGCGCTGTCGACGTTCCTGTTCGTCACCGTCGAGTCGCTGCCGTCCGGACTGCTCACGCTCATGGCCCCCGACCTGGGCCGGTCGACGTCCGAGATCGGCCTGCTCGTCACGGCCTACGCGCTGGTGGTGCTGGTCACGACGGTGCCGCTGGCGCACTGGGCACGACGCGTGCCGCGCCGGTGGGTGCTGTCCGCGTGCGCGGGCGTGGCCGCCGTCGCGACGCTGTGGGCCGCGCTCGCCCCCAGCTACGAGCAGCTGCTGGCCGCCCGCCTCGTGACGGCGACGGCGCAGGCCCTGTTCTGGGCGGCCGTGGTGCCCGCGACGACCGGGCTGTTCCGGCCCGTGGTGCGCGGCAGGGTGATGACGCGCCTCGCCCTCGGCAACTCGCTCGCCCCCGTGCTCGGCGTGCCGGCGGGGACGTGGCTCGGCGAGCACACCTCGTGGCGGTGGACGTTCGCCGCCGTCGCGGTCCTGTCGCTCGTGGTGACGTTCGTCGTGCTGGCGCTGTTCCCCACGATGGCGCCGTCCGAGGGCGGCGCCAGCCGGGCGCCGCACCCCAGCCGGCGCCGGTTCGGGTTCCAGATGGTCACGACCGGCCTGGTGCTGACCGGCGCGTTCGGCGTCATCACGTTCGTCACGCAGTACTTCATCGAGGTCACCGGCTTCGCGCAGTCGGACATGGCCCGGCTGCTGCTCCTGCAGGGCGCGGCGGGCGTGATCGGCACGATCGTCGTGGGCCGGTTCATCGACGCCCGACCCGTGGCGGTGCTGCTGGTGGCGCTCGCCGTGCTCACCGCGGCCCTGCTGGGCCTGTGGGCGTTCGGCGAGCAGCCGGTCGCCGCCGTCGCGTCCCTGGCGCTCTTCGGTTTCTCGTTCTCCTGCGTGCCACCCGCCCTGTCGCACCGCGTGATGCTCGTGGCCCCTGGTTCGACCAACATGGGGGTGGCCATCTCCTCGTCCATGTTCAACGTGGGCATCGCGGCCGGTTCCGGGCTGGGTGCGGCGCTGGTCGCCGCCGTCGACGTGCGCGTCGTGCCGCTCGCGAGCGCCGTCGTCGTGCTGCTGGCGCTGCTCGTCGCCCTCGGCGAGGAGCGGTTCAACCCGCGCCTGCCCGGCGCGCACTGACCCGACGCACCGACCCCCAGGAGGACCCGTGCTCGACGACGACCGCTGCCCCTGCGGCTCCGGCGACACCTACGGCGCGTGCTGCGGGCCGCTGCTGCGCGGCGACCGGCCCGCCCCCACCGCGGAGGCGCTGATGCGCTCGCGCTACACCGCGTTCGCCGTCGGTGACGCCGCCTACCTGCGCGCCACGTGGCACCCGCGCACGCGCCCGCCGTCGCTGGAGCTCGACGACGACCAGCGGTGGCGGCGCCTCGTCGTGCTCGCCACCCACGCCGGGGGCCCGTTCGACGACGGCGGCGAGGTGGAGTTCGTGGCGCAGTACGCGCAGGCGGCCACGGGTGAGCGTGGCCGCCTGCACGAGGTGAGCCGGTTCGTCCGCGAGGACGGCCGCTGGTTCTACGTGGACGGCGACGTCGGGGCCTGAGCCGCGGCCGGCTCCAGCTCGGCGTCGGGCGCCGGATCGGGCACCGGGTCGGGCGCCGGGTCCGGCGACCGCCGGAGCTGGTCGCCGTTGAGCAGCAGGTTGAGCAGGATGGCGCTGATCGCGCCGGCGCTGATGCCGGAGTCGAAGATCAGCTGGAACCACGTGGGGAACTCCGCGTAGATCTCCGGGCGCACGGTGGGCAGCATGGCGACCCCGAGGGACACCGCGACGACGAGGATGTTCTTGCTGGTGAACGTCACCTTGGTGAGCGACCGGATGCCGGACGCCGCGACCATGCCGAACAGCGCGATCCCCGCGCCGCCGAGCACGGCGCTGGGCACGCCCTCGACCACCGCGCCGACCTTGGGCACCAGGCCCAGGACGACGAGGATGCCGCCGGCCATCGTCGCGACGTAGCGCGACGCGACCCCCGTGAGGCTGACGAGGCCCACGTTCTGCGCGAACGCGGTGTACGGGAAGGTGTTGAACAGGCCGCCGATCATGGTGGACAGCCCGTCGGCGCGCAGCCCGTCGCCGAGGCGCTGCTTGGTCACCGGGCGCCCGGTGATCTCGCCGACGGCGATCATGTCGCCCGTCGTCTCCGTCATGATCACGAGGCCCACGACCAGCATGGACACCACGGCCGCGAGCGGAAACGTCGGGAGGCCGAAGTGGAACGGCGTCACGACGGCGAACCAGCCGGCCTCGCCCACGCCTGACCAGTCGACCTTGCCCATCGGCAGCGCGGCGAGCGTGCCGAGGGCGAGGCCCAGCAGCACCGAGAGGCGCGCGAGCGCGGGTGGCGCGAACCGCTCGACCAGCACGATGAACAGCAGCGTCCCGGCCGCGAGCGCCAGGTCGGACGGCGCGGCCGTCTCGCCGTTGTTCGTGATCCAGCCGGCGGCGACGTCCATGAGCGAGACGCCGATGATGAGGATGACCGTGCCCGTGACGATCGGCGGGAAGAACCGCAGCAGCGCCGAGAAGAACGGTGCGACGAGGATCATGAAGAGGCCGCACGCGATGGTGGCACCGAAGACGGCGGTGATGTCGTAGGTGGTGCCGATGGTGATCATCGGGCCGACGGCGGCGAACGTCACGCCCTGCATGAGCGGCAGCCGCACCCCGAACCGCCAGAACCCGAGGGACTGGATGATCGACGCGATCCCCGCCACGAACAGGTCGGCGCTGATGAGGAACGCCAGGTCCTGGGCGGAGTAGCCGAGCGCGCCGCCCACGATGAGCGGCACCGCCACCGCCCCGGCGTACATCGCGAGCACGTGCTGCAGCCCGAGCGGGAACAGCCGCGCGAACCGTGGCACCTGGTCGACCGGGTGCCTCTCGGTGGTGCTGGGTGATGCGTCGGACATCGGTCGTCCCCTTCCGTCACCGGGCGCCTGGACGGCGCGTCGGGACGACGGTAGGGAGCGACGGTTTCCGTGGGATCAAACAGCGTTTCCGGGAGGTGACATCTTCTCGGATGAACCTTTCACGGTCGGCCGGTGGCGAGGACGACGACGTCGTACGGCGCGAGCGGGAGGGTCGCGGAGCCGTCGTGCCGCGCGCCGGTGAGCAGGTCGGTGAGCACGTCGGTGGGCACGTCGGTGGGCACGGTCGCGTCGCGCACGGCGGCGGGGCCCACCGCCCGAGCCGCGGCGAGATCGAGCGTCGCCGCGCGGTCGGCGTGGTTGATCGCGACGAGGACGCCGCCGCGCCACACGGTCTCGACGCCGGGTCCCTGCCCGCCGAGGGGCACCCCCGCGTCGTCCAGCGCGGCGCGCAGCACGTCACCGAGGCCGCCGGCGGGCCCGGCGAGCGCGGTCCCGACGTACCAGGTGCGGCCCGACCCGTGGGCGTGCCGGGCGACGGCGACGCAGCCGGCCAAGGGTCCGTCGTCGTAGGTGGCGAGCACGTCCGCGCCGTCGGACCGCGTGCGCTCGCCGAGGGTCGCCGCCGTGCCGCGGAGGCCCTCCACCCCCGCCCCGGACCACGCGACCGCGCTGCCGCCGTCGGGCAGCGGCACCCACTCCTCCGCGGAGACGCCGAGCACGTGCCGCAGCGGCGCGGGCGAGCGCCCGGCGTGCAGGTGCGACAGCCCGTCCGCGACCCCGCCGAACGGGCCCCACACAAGGTGGCCGCCGCCCGCGACGTACGCGTCGAGGCGGGCCGCGGAGTCGTTGTCGAGCACGTACTGGGCGGGGGCGAGCACGAGGTCGTAGTCGTGCAGCGCGACGTCCGCGCGGTCCGCGGGCACGACGTCGGCCACGACGCCCAGCCGCCACAGCTCGCGGTGCCAGGCCTGCAGGGTGGCGAGGGGGTCGAGGCGCGCCGTCGGGAGCGCGACCTGGGTGGCGGCCCACCAGGACGTCCAGTCCCACAGGAGCGCGACGCGGCGGTGGACGGGCTCGCCGACGAGGCCCCGCAGGGCGCGCAGCTCGGCTCCCAGGCTCCGGACCCCCTGGTGCACGGCCGTGTCGGCACCCGCGACCGGCAGCATCGCGGAGTGGAAGCGCTCGGGGCCGGAGCGCGCCTGGCGCCACTGGAAGAACAGGGCGCCGTCGCAGCCGTGCGCGAGCGCCTGGAGCACCTCGGTGCGCAGCCGCTCGGGCGACTTGGTGAGGTTGTGCTCGCGCCAGCTCACCGCGCTCGCCGCCTGCTCCATGCGCAGCCACGACCCGCCGCCCGCCAGCCCGCGGGCCAGGTGGTTGACGAGCGCCGCGTCCGCGGCGGCGTCGGGCGAGGCCGGGTCCGGGTAGGCGTCGTCGGCGACGACGTCGAGGTCGGCGCGCCAGTCGTGCGGGTCGATGCCGCCGAAGAACCCCATGAGGTTGGTGGTGACGGGGCGGTCGCGGTCGTGCCGCCGCACGACCGCCTTCTGCTCGCGGTAGAGGTCGAGCAGCAGGTCGGAGCCGAAGCGGCGGAAGTCGAGCTCCTGCGCCGGGTTGTGGTGGTACGGCGCGACGCGCGGCGGCAGGATCTCGGCCCAGTCGCCGTACTCCTGCGACCAGACGGCGGTGGCCCACGCGGCGTTGAGGTCGTCGAGCGTGCCGTACCGGGCGCGCAGCCAGTCGCGGAACCGCTCGGCGCAGCGGTCGCAGAAGCAGACCTGGCCGTACTCGTTGCCCGCGTGCCACATCCGGACGGCCGGGTGGCGGGCGTACCGGGCGGCGACCTGCTCGGCGATCGCCACCGCGGCGGTCCGGTAGGCGTCCGAGGACGGGCAGAACTGGTTGCGCGACCCGTAGCTCAGCACCGTGCCGTCGGCCGTCGTGGGCAGCGACTCCGGGTGCCGGTGGCCCAGCCACGGCGGCGGGGAGGCGACGGGGGTGGCGAGGTCGACGGCGATGCCGGCGTCGTGCAGCAGGTCGAGCACCTCGTCCAGCCAGGCGAAGCGGTACTCCCCCGGACGCGGCTCGAGGTGCGACCAGCTGAAGACGCCGACCGTGACGAGGTTGACCCCCGCCTCCCGCATGAGCGCGACGTCCTCCCGCCACACCTCGCGGTCCCACTGCTCGGGGTTGTAGTCCCCGCCGTACAGGATGCCCAGCTCGTCCGTGAGCCGTGCCAGACCACCCGCCATGCCGCGATACCCCCGTGGACCGTCGAAGCGCTTCGATGCGCGCTCCAGCCTACCCACCCACGAGTTGTCAGGACCAGCGCCACGTATACCCGGCGCTCGCCCTGACAACTCGTGATCAGCCGACCCGGCCGGCGAGCCAGCCCGCGAGGCGGTCGGGGCGGTCGGTGATGATCTCGTCCACGCCGAGCGCGACGGCGGCGGCCCAGTGCTCGGGCTCGTTCAGCGTCCAGACGGCGGTGGCGAGGCCGGCGTCGTGCAGCCGTGCGACGACGCCCGGGTCGTCGCGCAGCACGGTGCCCTGCGGGTTGCACATGACGACGTCGAGCTCGCGGCAGCGCTCGACCAGGTCGTCGCGGGCGGCGGTGACGAGCAGGCCGCGACGCAGACCCGGGTCGGCGTCCCGCAGCGCGGCCACCGTCTCGGGCCAGAAGCTCTGCGCCACGGTGCGGGCGGCGAGGCCCGCCTCGCGCAGCGGCCCGGTGACCCGGCGCACCTCCTGCACCGACCAGGCGCCCTTGACCTCGAGCAGCAGGTCCAGGCGCGGACGGACGCGCAGCAGGTCGATCACCTCGGCGAACGTCGGCACCCGCTGCCCCGCGTACGCGGGCGAGAACCACGACCCGGCGTCGAGCAGCCGCACCTCGCGCAGCTCGAGGTCCGTCAGCTTGCCGCTGCCGTTGGTCGTCGCGTCGACGGTGTCGTCGTGCAGGACGACGACCTCGCCGTCCACGGTGAGACGGACGTCGATCTCGAGCGAGTCCGCCCCCGCGCGCGCGGCGGCCTCGAACGCCGCGAGCGTGTTCTGCGGCGCGACGGCGCTGTTGCCGCGGTGCGCGACGACGCGCGGCCGGAGCGTGCCGTCGGCCTCGCTCAGCCCTGCCGTGCCCGTCACAGGTACGGCTCCACGTTCTCGGTGTACGCCGTCTCGATGCGCGGCGCGATGGCCTCGAACGCCGCCTTCGGGTCGGCGTCCTCGATGACGATCTGCTCCAGCGCCTCGTTGAGCAGCGCGTCGGCGCCCGGCACGAAGACGCGGACGTCGTCCTGCACGCGGGCCTTGTCGGCGAGCTGGTCGACGGCGGTGCGGAACTGCGGCGTCTGCTCGTAGGTCTGCTTCATCGCGTCGCTCTCGACGGCGGACGTGCGCACCGGCATGTAGCCCGTGGCCTGGGAGAACGTCGCCGTGTTCTCGGTGTTCGTGAGGAACTCGAGGAACATCGCCGCCGCGAGCTGCTGCTCCGGCGTCTTCGACGACGGGATCGCGAGGCCGGTGCCGCCGGTCGGGGTGCCGCCGCCCTTCGGGCCGTCCGGCAGGTAGGCCGTGCCGACCTCGAACGACGCGGCGTCGAGCGCGCCCTTGAGCGAGCCGGTCGAGCCGATCGTCGAGGCGATCAGGCCGGACGAGAAGTCCGCCATCGCGTCGTCGGCGGAGAGCGTCGCGACGCCCGAGCCGTGGAACAGGTCGCGCACGAACTCGCCGCCCGCGACCGCCTCCGGGGTGTCGAGCGTGAGGTCGAAGCCGTCGGAGTAGGCGCCGTCCTGCCCCCAGATCATGTTCTCGAACCACCACGCGCCCCAGGACGGGCCGGTCGAGAGGCCGAAGGTCGAGCCGCCCTTCGGCACCTCGTCCTTCAGCTTCGCGTCCCACCCGACGAGCTCGTCCCAGGTCTCGGGGCCCCGGTCGGGCAGGCCGGCCTTCGTCCACAGGTCCTTGTTGTAGTAGAAGAGCGGCGTGCTGCGGGCGTACGGCACCGCCCAGTGCTGGTCGTCGTACTCGTAGTCCGCGTAGAGGGCGGGCTGGAAGTCCTCCGCGTCGGCGTCGAGGAACTCCATGACGTCGTCCACGGGCATGATCTGGTCGTTCAGGTGGTACCGGAACCACCACACGTCGGACGCGATGACGAGGTCCGGCAGCTCGTCCGTCTGCGAGGCGGCCTGGAAGCGCTGGGCGACCTCGTCGTAGTCGGCGCCGGCGGTCACGAGGTCGACCTCGATGCCGGACTCCGCGGTGAAGTCGTCGATGAGCTGCTGCTCGAGCTCCTGCGACTGGCCCGGGTGGTTGCTCCACCAGGTGATCTCCTGGGCGGGCTCCACCTGGGACCAGTCGACGGCCTCGGCCGACGCGTCGTCGGTCGCGGTGGCGCCGACGCTCGGGCCGCCGCAGGCGGTGAGGGTGAGGGCCGAGACCGCGGCGAGCGCCGCGACGGCGGTGCGGGTGCGGCGGGCAGGACGGTGGGACACACGTGCTCCTTGGTTCGGGGTGGTGCGGGGGTGGAGGTCGCGGGCGCTCAGCCCGTGACGGCGCCCGCGGTCAGTCCGGCGACGAGCCGTCGCTGGAGGATCAGGAAGACGAGCAGGATGGGCAGCGTCACGACGACCGTCGCGGCCAGCAGCACGCCCCAGTTCGACATGCCGTCGGTGTTCTGCAGCAGCGTGAGGCCGACGGGGAGCGTCATCTTGTCGGCGTGGTCGACGACGAGGAACGGCCACAGGTAGTCGTTCCACTCGGTCACGACGGAGACCAGCGCGACCGCCGCGAGGGTCGGCGTGCTCATCGGCACGACGAACTTCCACAGCTTGCGCCAGTGCCCGGCGCCGTCGAGCTCGGCCGCCTCGAGGATGGACGCCGGCAGCGTGAGGAAGTGCTGCCGGAACAGGAACGTGCCGAACGCGCTGGCCAGGCCGGGCACGAGGATGCCCTGGTAGGTGTTGAGCCAGCCCAGGCTCGCCACCAGCGTGTAGTTGGGGATGATCGTGATCTGCGGCGGGATCATCAGCGTCGCGATGACCAGCCCGAACACGAGCTTCTTGAACGGGAAGTCGAGGAAGACCAGCGCGTACGCGCAGGCCAGGCCGAGCGCGACCTTGAGGCCCGCGCCGACGACGGTCAGGCCGATGCTGTTCGCCAGCAGCCGGCCGAGCGGGATCGCGCCCGCCGCCTGCGCGTAGTTGTCGAGGCTCGGCGACCCGGGCAGCCACTGCAGCGGCACCTGGTAGAGCTCTTCGGGCGTCTTGAGGCTCGCGAGGAGCAGCCAGACCAGCGGCAGGCCGAGCACGACGGTCGCGAAGAGCATCGTCACGTAGCCGCCGACCTGCGGCGACCGTCGTCGTGCCGGGCGTCCGGGGATCCGCCGGTCGAGCGTGACCGCGCTCATGCGTAGTGCACCTTCCGCTGGACGTACCGCATCTGCACCGCGGTGACGGCGAGCAGCACGAGGAACAGGACGGTGGCGACGGCGGACGCGTACCCGGCGCGGCCGTTCACGAAGCTCTCCTCGTAGATCGAGTACATGAGCGTCGTCGTGGAACCCAGGGGGCCGCCCTGGGTCATCGCCTTGATGATGTCGAACGACTGGAGCGACGCGAGCATCATCGTCACCAGCAGGAAGAACGTGGTCGGCGTGAGCAGCGGCAGCACGATCGAGCGCAGCGTGCGGGCGGGTGACGCGCCGTCGAGCGCGGCGGCGTCGCGCAGGTCCTGCGGCACGGCCTGGAGGCCGGCCAGGTAGATGAGGGCGACGTACCCGAGGCTCTTCCACAGGTAGACGACGATCACCATGACCAGCGGCCACGGGCGCGCCGTGTACCAGGCGGGCGAGTCGAGGCCGACCCAGCCGAGCAGCTCCTGGACCAGGCCGTAGCGCGGGTCGAACATGAACAGCCACAGGATGCCGACGGCGAAGCCGCTCAGCACGTAGGGGGCGAACGCGACCGTGCGCGCGACGCCGCGGCCCCGCAGCCGCCGGTTCAGCAGCAGCGCGAGGCCCAGGCCCAGCACCATCGCGCCGCCGACGGTCGTGACGGTGAAGACGAGCGTCGTGGTGACGATCCGGCCCGTGGTCGGCGCGGTGAACCACTCGACGTAGTTCCCGAGGCCGACGAAGCGGGCGGCGGGAGAGCCGAGGTTCCACTGCAGCGTCGAGAGGTACAGGCTCTCCAGCAGCGGGCGGTAGACGAAGACGAGGATGAGGGCGACGTTCGGGCCCGCGAGCAGCAGCGCCCACAGCAGGGCGTTCCGCCGACGGCGGGCGCCGAGCCGGCTGCGCGTGCGGGTGGCGGCGGGTGGTGGGCCTGCGGGCGGGGTGCCCGCCCGGGCCGACGGGGCGTCCGGGAGGCCGGACGGCCGTGGGGTCACGACGGTGGTCACAGCCGCGACTCTAGGAACCGCCCTGTCCGAGATGTCCGGATGAGTCGGGGCGCCGACGAAGCGTTCGGGCAACGTTCATCGGCGCTGTCCCCGCAGGTCACCAGCGCTCCCGGCCCGTCACGCGGGCGTCGGCCGGACGTCAGCCGGGCGACAGGCAGGCGTCAGCCGGGCGTCGCCGCGGGGACACCTGCGCGCGGGTAGGCCCGGGTCTTCTCCGAGGTGCCCATCCCCCACCGCACGGCGCGGGTGGCGAGCGCGCCCGCCGGGCCGCCGAGGGAGCGATGGAACCAGGTGTCGACGTCGAGCTCGTCCCGCGCCCACGCGGGGAGGGTCGAGACCGCGCCGGCGACGAGCAGCGCGTACGGCGGGCGGGCCGCGCGCGGCAGCGGCGGTTCGCGCAGCAGGAAGCGGACCGTGTCGAGCGCGGCCGGCGACGCCTCCAGCTCCGGCCGGTACGCCTCGATCGTCTCGCGCAGCTCGGCCACCGTCCCGGGTACGACGACGGCGCCCAGCGCCCGCGCGACGCGCGCGACCTGCCCCACGTACTCGTCCGCCTCGACCGCCGTGAGCGGCCGCTCCCCGAACCGCTGGTGCGCGGTGAGGAACGAGTCCGCCTCCGCGGCGTGCACCCAGGTCAGCAGGTGCGGGTCGCCCGCTCGGTAGGGCCGCCCGTCCGGCGCCTTGCCGCGCACGCGGTCGTGCACCGACCGGACGCGGTCGATCGCGGCCTGCGCGTCGTCGGCGGTGCCGAACGTCGTCGTCGCGAGGAACGTCGCCGTCCGCTCCAGCCGGCCCCACGGGTCGCCGCGGTAGCCCGAGTGCCCCGCCACGCCCGCCATCGCCAGCGGGTGCAGCGACTGCAGCAGCAGGGCCCGCAGCCCGCCGACGAACATGGACGCGTCCGCGTGCACCCGCCCGACCGGGCCGTCCGGCGGGAACCATCGCGGACCCGGGGTCAGGTGGATCCGGTCGCGCGAGGCCTCCGCCTCCGGGCCCGCGACCTTCTCGAACAGCGCGTCACCCAGCCGCAGCCGCAGCCGCTCCACCGGGTTCGTCGCCGTCGTCATGCCGTCAGTATCCGCTCACGCGTCCATCGGCGTGAGCACGGCGATGCGCCACCCGTCGTCCGTGCGCACGAGCTGGTACACGAACCGTTCGGTGCCCTCGCCGGGCCCGTCGTGGTGCCACGTCACGTCGGCCCACACGCTGTGCGTCGTGGCAGCCGCGACCCGCACGTCCGACGTCATACCCGTGACGCCCTCGTACTGGCTCCACGACGACCCGAAGAACTGCTCCGTCTGCGCGCGGCTCGTCACCGGCAGCGACTGCCCCGGAAACAGGATCAGGGCCGGTACCGCGTACAGGTCCGCGACCGCCGCCTCGTCACGGTCCAGCAGCGCCTGCCGGTAGCGGTCGAAGAACTCCGCGGCCACGGCGTCCGGTGCGTCCGTGCGGTCGGTGGTCATGGCGTCACCTCTCTGCGTCTCTGCTCGGTCGGCATGTCGACCGTACGCGCGACAACCGACGCGCCGCCCGCCCCGCCGTGGACGACCGCACGAGGCACTGGCTGCACGACCGCGTCGATCACCATCCCTCGGGCGCCGGATCATCGGCTGACGCGGACCGTCGGGTGAATTCCTCCGCCACCAGGAGAGTTGCTCCCGCGAACTCTTGCGGCTGAGTCGGCGCGATGGTGAGCTCCTCGCGTGGAGTCGGCGGTCGAGGCGGAGCTGCGCAGGCAGATCATGGCGTGGGTCGGCGAGCGGGCGGAGGCCAACGGCGGCTTCCTGCGGCGCGACGAGCTGCTCGACTTCCACCTCGACGGCGAGAAGCTGCCCGTCATCGACTACTCGCGCGGTATCCGCAATCCGGCGTCGTTCGGCTCGACGCTCTCGATCGTGAGTACGCCCGGTCGATATCACGACAGCGAGATGTCCGAGGATGGACTGCTCCGTTACGCCTACCGCAAGGGCGACCCCTGGTCGGGCGACAATCGCAAGCTCCGCCAAGCGATATCCACCGGCATGCCGCTCATCCTGTTCCGCAAGGAGATCCCGAACGTCTACACGCCGGTCTTCCCGGTGTACGTCGTCGACGACGAGCCCGAGAACCGGCAGTTCCTCATCGCCCTCGACGAGGCATTCCGTTTCATCCACGACCCCGCGCACCTGACCGCGCCCCAGCGGGAGTACGCCGTCCGGCTCGCGAAGCAGCGCCTGCACCAGCCGGCGTTTCGCACCCGCGTGCTCGTCGCCTACGAGACCAGGTGCGCGATCTGCGAGCTGAAGCACGGCGCCCTGCTCGACGCCGCCCACATCGTGCCGGACGGGCACGAGCTCGGCGCGCCGACGGTGACCAACGGTCTTGCGCTGTGCAAGATCCACCACGCCGCGTACGACCAGAACATGCTCGGCGTGACGCCGGACTACGAAGTACGCATCTCGTTCGGACTCCTCGAGGAGGTCGACGGGCCGATGCTGAAGCACGGCCTGCAGGAGATGCACGGGCGGCGGCTGACCTTGCCGAGACGGCGCGGCGACCGTCCCGATCGCGATCACCTGGCCTGGCGGTACGAGCGCTTCGACGCGGCAGCGTCGCAGGTCACGACGTGATGCCCGTCGTCGGGCACCAGATCGCCGCCGGAGGCTATGGCCCAAGGTCCGGGGACGGCCGGGCGCAGCAATGAGTTTCGCCCCGTCCGTCGGTCACCACCGACACGCGGGACGTCCGGCCGGGCCGTCGCCGCGGCAACCGGACAGGAGACCGACCATGGCCACCACGATCCTGGACACCGTGCCGTCGGTCGACGGCCCTGGGCTGACGCCGTGCTGACGCGGGTCGCGGACGGTGTGTGGGCGCACCAGAGCGGGCTGCTCCAGAACAACGCGGTGGTGGTGCGAGGCCCGAGCGGCGTGCTCCTCGTCGATCCCGGGCTCACCCACGACGAGATGGCGTGCCTCGCGCACGACCTCCGCGACCTGGGCGAGCCGGTGGTGGCGGGGTTCGCGACGCATCCCGACTGGGACCACGTGCTCTGGCACGCCGAGCTCGGCGACGCGCCCCGCTACGGCACGGCCCGCTGCGCGGCCGAGCTGCGACGCCTGCTGTCGGACCCGGGCTGGGAGGCACGCGTCGTCGAGGGTCTGCCGCCCGAGATCGCGGACGACGTGCCGCTGGACGGGTACGGCCTCGTCACCGGCCTGCCGGACGGGGCGACGCGGATCCCGTGGGACGGCCCGCACGTCCGGGTCATCGAGCACCCGGCGCACTCCCCCGGCCATGCGGCACTGCTGATCGAGGAGCGCCGCGTCCTCGTGGCCGGCGACATGCTCTCGGACGTCTTCGTCCCGATGCTCGACGTCTTCGACGACACCAACGACCCGATCACCGACTACCTCCGCGGGCTGGAGCTCCTGGAACGGGTGGCCGGCGACGTCGACGCCGTGGTCCCGGGGCACGGGTCCGTCGGCGGGGCGGACCAGCTGCGTGCGCGGATCGCGCAGGACCGCGCGTACCTGCACGACTTGCGGGACGGCCGCGCTCCCGACGACCCGCGGATCGGCCCGAGGGCCAAGCCCGGCTGGGAGTGGGTGAGCGACATCCACGAAGGGCAGGCCCGGAGCGTCGCCCAGCGACGCGAGGCCGGCGGGTCGCGCGGCTAGCGCGCGGCGGCGTCGGACGCCGTGGCGTCGAGGTAGCGCACGATCCGGTTGACGGCGTCCCGGCCGGCGCGGTTGGCGCCGATGGTGGAGGCGGACGGCCCGTAGCCGATGAGATGGACGCGCGGTTCGCCGTCGACCTGCGTGCCGTCCATGCGGATGCCTCCGCCCGCGGTGCGCAGGTGCAGCGGCCGCAGGTGGTCGAGGGCGGCGCGGAAGCCGGTGTTCCAGAAGATGACGTCGACGGGGACCAGCTCGCCGTCGGGCGTGACGACGCCGTCGGGCTCGATCCGGGTGAACATGGGACGCCGGTGGAGCACGCCGCGCGTCTCGGCTGCCCGCAGCGACGGTGTCTTGATCAGGCCGGTGACGGACACGACGCTCAGCGGCGGCAGGCCCTCGCGGACCCGGTCGGCGACCATCGCCACCGCGCGCGAGCCGTCCTCGGGGTCGAACGAGTCGCGCCACACGGGCTCCCGGCGCGTGAACCAGAACGTCTCCGCCACGTGCGAGACCTCCTCCAGCAGCTGCACCGCGGAGATCCCGCCGCCGACGACGGCGACGCGCTGCCCGGCGAAGTCCTCCGCCCGCACGTAGTCGGCGGTGTGCAGCTGACGGCCGCGGAACGTCTCCTGCCCCGGGTAGGCGGGCCAGAACGGCTTCGACCACGTGCCCGTCGCGTTGACGATCGCCCGCGCGGCGACGACGCCGGACCCGCCGCCACCCTCCCAGCGGACGAGCAGCCCGCCGTCGTCCTCCTCCTCGACGCGGCGCACGCGCACCGGTCGGACGACGGCGAGGCCCAGCTCGTGCTCGTAGTCGCCGAAGTAGGCGGGCAGCACGTCGACGCTCGCCGCCTCCGGCTCCACGTCGGGCTGCTCGATGCCGGGCAGGTCGTGGATGCCGTTCACCGTGCTCATCCGCAGCGAGCGCCAGCGGTGCCGCCACGCTCCGCCGGGCCCGTCCTCGGCGTCGAGCACGAGGGAGGTGCGCTCGCCGGTCTCCGCGCCGACCGCGGGCACGAATCCTCGCCGCCGCAGGTGATACGCCGCGGACAGACCGGCCTGCCCCGCGCCGATCACGACGACGTCCGCAGCCTGCGGCAGGTCCTCGGTCGTCGTCACGTGTCCCAGAACGCGCCGCACGCGACCAGGATTCCGGGTGGCTGCGGTCGCCCGTGTCTCGCCATGCGGGAGGGCGCCGGGGCAGGCGTGACCGCCGCCGACGCGGGCGCTAGACAAGCCCCGGCCACGCCCCCGACACGGATGGACTCCCCATGACCGTCGTTCCCCCGCCCGTCGTCACCGCCGACGAGCTCCGCACCGCGATCGGGGACGGGTCCACCGTCGTCGTCGAGGTGCGCCGCGACGGCACGGCCCCGACGCCCGGCGATGGCGCTCGCATCCCCGGCGCGCACGCCGTCGACCTCGCCGAGCTCACCGGCGTGGTGCGGCCCGGCACGGGCGCGACCCCGCTGCCCGACGCCGCGCAGGTCCGCGCCCTCGTCGAGCGGTGGGGCGTGCACGACGCCAGCACGGTCGTCGTCGCCACCGCCGACCACCCGTCCACGGCCACGCGCGCGTGGTGGGTGCTCCGCTGGGCCGGCCTGGCGGACGTCCGCTTCCTCGACGGCGGCCGCGCCGCCTGGGTCGCGGCCGGGGGCGCGCTCACCACGGAGCGCCCCGCGGAGGGTGGCGGCACCGCGACCGTCACGCTCGGTGCGCTGCCGACGGTCGGCTCCGACACCGCCGCCGACGCCGCGCGCCGGGGCCGGCTCGTCGACGCGCGGGGCGCGGAGGCGCACGCCGGCGCGCCCGACGACGGCGACGGGGCGCGCACCGGCCACGTCCCGGGGGCGGTGAGCCTGCCGGCGGCCGGGGCGCTGCGCGGCGGCGGGCTCGCCGACGAGGCGACGCTCCGCGCCCGGTACGCGCCCTACCTGGACACGGCACCGGCGGGCGAGGCGCCGCTCGTCGCGTCGTGCGGCAGCGGCGTGGCGGCGACGGTCGACGTGCTCGCCCTCGCGGTGCTGGGCGTGACCGTGCCGCTGTACCCGGGGTCGTTCACCGGCTGGGTCTCCGAGGGCCGTCCGGTCGCGAAGGGCGCCTGAGGTCCAGGCTGTCAGCCCACCCGGCCCGGGCCGCCGGACAGCGTGCCGGGGAACAGCTCCCGCAGCTCCCGGTCGTCCTCGGCGGTGGGCCGCCACCGGGTGGCGAGCAGGTTCTCGTCGAGCTGCTCGGGCACCGTGACGCCCGCGATCACCGAGGCGACGGTGGGCTGCGCGAGCAGCCACCCGATCGCGACGGCGCTGGGCGTCACGCCGCGCTCGGCGGCGAACTTGGCGAACCGGTCGAGCGCGTCCCAGGGGGCCTCGCCGAGCAGGTACGTCTTGAGGTTCGTGATCTTGGCGCCCGCGGGCGCGTGGTCCCTCGTGTACTTGCCGGTGAGCAGCCCGTTCTGGAGCGGGAAGTACGGCAGCAGCCCGAGCCCGTAGTGCTCCAGCGCGGGGATCAGCTCCTCCTCCGGCTTCCGCCACAGCAGGCTGTACTCGTCCGTCGTCGAGACGAACCGCGAGTACCCTCGCGCCGCCGCGACGTGCTCGGCGTCGGCCACCTGCCAGGCCTTGAAGTTCGACGCGCCCACGTACCGGACCTTGCCGTCGCGCACCAGCACGTCGAGCGCCGACAGCGTCTCGTCGATCGGCGTCCGGGAGTCCGGGAAGTGGATCTGGTAGAGGTCGATGTAGTCCGTGCGCAGGCGCCGCAGGCTGTCCTCCACGGACGCGACGACGTACTTGCGCGCCCCGGTGAGGCTGTACGACGGCCCGCGGTCGGCGGCCAGCGAGCGCCCGAACTTGGTGCCGACGACCACCTGCTCGCGGCGGCCGCGCAGCGCGTTGCCGAACAGCTCCTCGGACAGGCCGGTGCGGTCGCCGTAGCCCTCGGCGAGGTCGAAGTACGTGACCCCGAGGTCGATGGCGCGGTCGACGATGCGGTTCACCTGGTCCTGCCCGACGGCGCGCATGCCGGTGCGGCCGAAGGTGCTGGCGCCGACGGCGAGCTCCGACAGGACGAGGCCCGAGCGGCCGAGCGTGCGATAGCCGTCGGGAAGGGTGGCGGAAGCGGGCACAGCGGTCTCCTCGAACTGGTGGGTGGGTCAGCCGTTGTCGGTGTCGAGGAGCCCCTGGAAGGTGGACGCCTCGTACTCGGTGCGGAAGAGGCCGCGCCGCTGGAGCTCGGGGACGACGAGGTCGACGAACGCGTCCGCGGGGCCGCGGTGGTACGGCGGGAACACCTGGACGCCGTCGAGCACCCGCTCAGCGAAGTTCTCCTCGATCCAGTCGGCCACGTCGCGCGCGTCGCCGACGACGGCGGGCTGCTGGTCCTCGCGGGAGCGCAGCACGTACTGGTACAGCTCGCGGAAGGTGGCCTCCTCGCCGAGCTGCGTCGCGACGATCTGCCGCAGGAGCAGGCGGTCGTCGCGCACGTCGCCGGCACCGCGCTGCACGCGGCCGCGGTACAGGCCCTCGAGCGCGTCGGGCTCGAGACCGTCGATGTCGACGACGTCGAGCACCCGCTCGGAGTCCCGCACGCGGGACAGGTCGACGCCGAGCGCCTTGGAGAACACCTCGGGGATCTCCTCGGCGGCCTGCAGCGCCACGACCTCCCGGAACTTGGCCCGCGCCTCGCGACCCGTCCCGGCCACGTAGACCGTGACGCCGGGGACGATCTTGAACTTCTCCGGGTCGCGACCGGCCGACGCCACGCGGGCCTTCTGCGCCGCGTACTCGGCCCTGCCCCGGTCGAGCCCGAAGTACGGCGAGAACCGGATCTGCGCCAGGTCGGCGCCGTAGGCGAGCGACTCCTCGGACAGCCCGACGTGGACGTTCGGGATCCGCTGCTGCACGGGCCGGGGCACGTTGAGCGGCCCGCGCACCTCGAAGAACTCGCCGCTGTGCTCGATGCGGTGCCAGCTTCCGGGCCGGACGAGGGTGTCGTCCGCCTTGTCGTCGAGCAGGAAGTCCTCGTCCCAGCTCTCGTAGAGCAGCCGGTTGACGACCTCGGTGAACTCGCGGGCCCGCGCGTACTTGGTGCCCTCGGTCGGGACGGGGTTGCGGCCGAAGTTGCGCGCCGGGTCGCCCTCGCGGTCGATGCCGAAGACGACGTTGAGCGCCGTCCGCCCGCGCGAGAAGTGGTCGAGCGTCGCGAGCTGCCGGGCGGTCGCGTACGGGTGCTCGAAGGAGCTGTTGACCGACATGAGGAACCCGAGGTGCTGCGTGACGGCGGCCGCGTACCCGGCGTAGACGAAGTTGTCCCACCGGTAGATGCGGTTGAGCCGGTCCGGCTCGCTGCCGAGCGCGCTGCCGGAGAAGACGTAGTCGAGCTTCCCCCGCTCGGCGGTGCGGGCGACGTCGACGATCACGCTCGGGTCCACGAGGCCGCGGTTGTCGGCCTCCGGCAGGCGCCACCCGTTGAGGTCCCAGCCGGTGCCGTACGCGGCCAGGCCGATGCGGAGCTTCCGGTCAGCCACGAGCGGCCTCCTCGGCGGGCGCGGCGAACTGGTTCGGCGGCACCGGCAGCCCGAAGTGCCCGCGGAACGTGTCGGACTCGTACTCGGTGCGGAACACGCCCTTGTCCTGCAGGATCGGCACGACCTGCGACGTGAACCGCTCCAGCTGGTCGAGCATGAACGGCGACTGGATGTTGAACCCGTCCGCGGCGCCGGCGTCGAACCACTCCAGCAGCGTCGTGGCGACGTCGTTCGCCGTGCCGATCGCGAGCGGGAAGCCGCCCCCGAGGGAGCTGTGCAGCAGGTCGCGTCCGCGCACGGTGCCTGCCTCGACGGTGCGGTCGGTGCGCTCCGCGACCAGCGCGAGCAGCCGGCGTCCGGCCTCGTTGAACGACGCCGCCACCGCGGGCGTCACGACGCCGTCGAGCCCCAGCGGGCGCAGGTCGGCGCCGACGCGCTCCCCCACCGCGCGCAGGCTGCGCGTCCCGAGCGGCAGGCCGCCGCGCTGCGTGGCGAGCGCACGGAAGCGGTCGCTCGCGTAGTACTCCTCCGGCTGGTCCCCGGCGACGGGGTCGGAGTCGATCGGCAGGCCGGCGTTGAGGCGGTCGAAGAGGTCGATCGCCTCCTCGCGGGTGTCCCCGATGACGGGCGTGATGCCCGGCATGAAGAAGATCGGCTCGTCGCGGCCGCGCAGGCGCCGCGCGCGCTCGCGGATGTCGGCGTTGAACGCCGCGGACGTCGCGAGGTCCGGCGGGCCGGTGAAGTTGACGTCGCAGTACTGGGCGGTGAGCTCGCGGGACAGCTCGGACGCCCCGGCGTAGAGCAGGGGGACGTGCCCCTGCGGCGGGCGCAGCATCGGCAGCGTCCCGGCCACGGAGAAGAACTCGCCCTGGTGCTCCAGGCGGTGGATCTTGGTCGGGTCCAGGTACTCGCCGGACTCCTTGTCCTGCAGGTACGCGCCGTCCTCGATGCTGTCCCACAGGCGGCGGATCACCTCGATGAACTCGGCCGCGCGCCGGTAGCGGCTCTCGCCGCCGAGGTCCGGGAGGCTGAAGTTCTTGGCCGCGAGGTCGTTCGCCCCCAGCACGACGTTCCAGGCCAGGCGGCCGTGGCTCAGGTGGTCGAGCGAGGCGGTGAGCCGCGCCAGGGTGAACGGCTCGTAGAACGTCGGGTGCGCCGTGACGGCCAGCCCGATCTTCGACGACTGCAGCGCCAGCTGCGACGCGAGCGTGAACGGCTCCAGCCGGCCGCCGTTGTGCGTCGTCCCGTAGTGCTCCTTGTAGACGTCGCCGGGCAGCGTGTCGCCGAGGAAGAAGAAGTCGAACTTCGCGTCCTCGACCAGTTGCAGCACCCGGCTCGGGTACTCGAGGTCGAAGGCGTCCGGCGTCGCCGCCTCGGGCAGCCGCCAGCCGCCCCAGTGGGTGCCGTTGAGCCAGTACATGTACCCGAGGTGCAGCTGGCGACGGGCCGGCTCTGCCATGTCGTGTTCCTTTCGAGGTGGTGCGTGACGGTGTGGTGCGCGGCGACCCGGGGCGGCGCTCACGACCGGCCGGGGACGGCGTCGGCCGCCCCCGGGATGGCGGCGAGGAGCTCCCGGACGTAGTCCGTCGCGGGGTCCGTGATGACGTCGAGGGCGGGCCCGCGCTCGACGATGTCGCCGTGGCGGAGCACGAGGATCTCGTCCGAGATCTCCGCGATGACCCCGAGGTCGTGCGAGATGAAGAGGTAGGTCAGGGCGAGCTCGTCCTGCAGAGAGGTCAGCAGGTCGAGGATCTGCCGCTGCACGGTGACGTCGAGGGCGGAGACGGGCTCGTCGAGCACCAGCACCTCGGGCCCGGGGGCGAGCACGCGGGCGATCGCGACGCGCTGGCGCTGCCCGCCGGACAGCTCGGCGGTGTACCGGTCGGCGAGCGCCGCCGGCAGGCCCGTGACGTCGAGCAGCTCGTCGACGCGCCGCGCACGGTCCTCCTTGCCGCCGATGCGGTGGCCCGCGAGCGGCTCCTCGAGGATCGACCGCACGGTGGCGCGGGGGTTGAGAGACGCGAACGGGTCCTGGTAGACCATCTGGACCGTGCGGTAGAGCGGCGCCTGGCCGCGCCCGCGCCGGTGGTGCACGACGGGCCGGCCGTCCACGGTGATCGTCCCCGTGTCCGGGGCGCCGAGGCCGGCAAGCAGCCGCACCAGCGTCGTCTTGCCGGAGCCCGACTCCCCGACGATCCCGAGCGTCGTGCCGCGGCGCACCTCGAAGCTCGCGTCCCTGACGGCGGTGACGGCGGCACGCCCGCGGTGCGCGCGGAACGTCTTCGACACGTCCCTCGTCTCGACGACGACGGGCGCGTCCGCGGGGACCCGCTCCTGGCGCCGCTCGCTCCGGGCCCGCGCGGCGTCGGCCCCGGAGAACCCGAGCGACGACGACCGCAGCAGCTGCTCCGTGTACGGGTCGCCGGGGTGCGCGACGACCTCGTGCGTGCGGCCGGAGCGCACCAGGCGACCGTCCTTGAGGACGGCGATCTCGTCCGCCCGCTCGGCCGCCACGCCCAGGTCGTGGGTGACGAGCAGGACGGCGAGGTCGTTCTCCTCCACCAGGCCGTCCAGCAGATCGAGGATGGTCCGCTGCACGGTGACGTCGAGCGCCGTCGTGGGCTCGTCGGCGATGAGCAGGCGTGGCTGCGTCGACATGGCGGCGGCGATGAGGACGCGCTGGCACATGCCGCCGGACAGCTCGTGCGGGTAGGCGTGGAAGATCTTGTCGGGCTCGCGCAGCCCGACCTGCTCGAAGAGGTGGATCACCCGCTTGCGCCGCTCCTGCTTGGTCGCGAGGCCGTGGGCGCGCAGCGGCTCCCCCGCCTGGACGCCGACGGGCAGCAGCGGGTTGAGGCCGAGCAGCGCGTCCTGCGGGATGTAGCCGATCTCCTTGCCGCGCACCGCGCGGCGCTCCCGCTCCGGCAGGCCGGTGAGCTCGCGCCCGCCGAGGGTCACGGTGCCGCCGACGACGCGTCCGTTCTCGGCGAGCGTGCCGGTGACCGTGCGGCCGAGGGTCGACTTGCCCGACCCCGACTCCCCCACCAGCGCCAGCACGCGGCCCGGTTGCAGGGAGAGGCTGACGTCGTCGACGACGCGCGTGGCCGGGCGGCCGCGCACGGCGAACTCGACGCTCACGCCGTCGAGCGTGAGCAGCGGCTCGCGCTCGGTGCTGGTGTCAGGCGACGACACTGGTCCTCCCTCGGTTGAGCGACCGCCCGATGCGGTAGACCGCCAGGACGGAGACGACGACCACGAGCCCGGGCAGCAGGCTGAGCCACCACTGGGTCGCGATGAAGGTGCGTCCCTCGGCCACCAGCAGCCCCCACTCCGGCGTCGGGGGCGGCGCGCCCAGGCCGAGGAAGCTCAGGGACGCGACGGTGAGGATGGCGCTGCCGATCTCCATCGTGGCGAAGGCGAGCACCGACCGGGACGCGTTGGGCAGCACGTGCCGGGCCAGCCGGTAGGCGTAGCCGTGGCCGGCGAAGACGGAGGCCTCGACGTACCGGGCGTTGCTCACCTTGAGCACCTCGGAGCGCATGAGGCGCGCGAACGTCGCGGTGCTGTTGATGCCGATGGCGATCGCGATGTTGATGGTGCCGTGGCCGAGCGCCGAGATGATCGCGAGCGAGACGATGAGGCTCGGCACCGACAGCATGATGTCGATGAAGCGCATGAGGACGCTGTCGAGCCACCCGCGGACGGCGCCCGCGACGAGCCCGACGACGGACCCGCCCACCAGCCCGATGAGCACCGCGACCACGGCGGCCTGGATGGACAGACCGGTGCCGTGCACGGTGCGCGTGAACTGGTCGCGCCCGAGGTCGTCGGTGCCGAACAGGTGGGTGGCGCTGGGCGCGAGCAGCATGGCGTCGCCGTCCTGCGCGAGCGGGTCGCCGGGCGCGAACACCGACGGCGCGACGGCCGCGACCAGCACCACGACCAGCCACAGGTACGAGACGACGAGGCTCGGGGTGCGCAGGACGTCGAGCAACCACAGCCGGGCCCGGGTGCCCCGGCCGACGCGCGCGGGCCCCGCCGGCGCCGCGCCCCCGGGCGCCCGACCGAGCGCGCTCGTGCGTTCGATGACGCTCATCAGCCGTCCAATCGGATCCGCTTGTCGATGACCGGGTAGACCAGGTCGACGAGGAAGTTGACAGTGACGAAGATCAGCGCGCTCACGGTCACGGCGATGAGGACGACGGGCATGTCCCGGCCGTTGACGGAGTCGACGATGAGGCGCCCGACGCCGAGGCGGGCGAAGACCGTCTCGGTCAGCACGGTGCCGCCGACCATCACCCCGACGAGGGTGCCGAGCGCGGTGACGACGGGCAGCGCCGCGTTGCGCAGCGCGTGCCGCACCACGACGTCGAACCGGCTGAGGCCCCAGCTGCGCGCCGTCTCGATGTACGGCGAGGACAGCGCGCCGCGCAGGTTCGCCGTGAGGAGCTGCGCGATGGTGCCGCCGCCCGCCACCGCGATCGACAATGAGGCGACCAGGAGGCCGAGGAACGAGTCGTCGCCGAACGCGTCGATCCAGCCGAGCCGGAAGGCCACGACCTGCACGAGCACCAGGGCGACCATGAACGGCGGCAGCGACACCGCGACGGGCGGCAGCGAGATCAGCAGCTCCCGCATCCACCGCCAGCTCGTGAGCTCGATGACCACGGCGAGCGACACCCCGAGGAGCACCGCCAGCGCCAGACCGACGAACGCGAGCTGCAGCGTCGCCGGGAACGACTCGAAGAAGACGTCGACCGCGGGTCGCCGCTGGTAGAGGCTCTGCCCGAAGTCGCCCGTCACGGCCCCGGACAGCGCGTCCCAGTACTGCACGAGGACGGGCCGGTCCAGGCCGAGCAGCTCGCGCTGCTCGGCCAGGAGCGTCTCGATGTCGCCGCCGGAGGCGCCCATGGTGAGGCCGCCCGCGGCGTCGCCCGGGACGACGTAGAGCAAGAAGAACGCGCCGGTGAACGCGCCCCACACCACCACGACCGCGTACGCCAGCCGCCGCAGGCTGTACCTCACCATGTCGGGTCCTACTTCTCGGAGAGCCAGGCGTTGTACAGGTACTGGTCGAGGCCGACCGGCTGGATGTCGTGCACCGTGGGCTGGAACGCCCAGATGTCCGTGTCGTTGACGATCGGCAGCACGTAGGCGTCCTCGACGAGGAGCTGGCTCGCCTCGTCGACCACGGCCTGGCGCTCCGCCTTGTCGGTGAGCGTGTTCTGCTCCTGCAGCAGCGCGTCGAGCTGCTGGCCGGCCTTGTCGTCCTCCGCGATGAACGAGCGGTCCGAGCCGGTCGCGACGCCGTAGTTGGCCCGCAGGACGTCGGGGTCGGGGGTCGAGTGGTACCAGTACGCGATGTCGTACTCGCCGGACAGCAGCTTCTCGTTGGCCTCCGCGTCGAGCGGCGGGTCGAGCACGAGCTCGATGCCGAGCTCCTTCCACTGCGCCTGCACGACCTGCTCCGCGGCGCCGTCGCGCGGGAAGCGCAGCGACAGCCGCTCCCCGTCGGCGTTCACCCGGATGCCGTCGGCGCCGACCTCGCTCCACCCGGCCTCGTCGAGCAGCTTCTTCGACAGCTCCGGGTCGTAGGTGAGGTACTCCGACTGGTCGGAGAAGTACGGGTTCGCCTCGCTGAGCGGCCCCTTCGCGACCTTGTCGTAGCCGCCGGAGACCAGCTTGGTGAACTCCTCGCGGTCGATCCCGTGCTGGAGCGCCTGGCGCACCCGGACGTCCTGGAGGAACGGCGACGACGTGTTGACGGGCCACTCCGTGCCGGTCGCCGGGTTCACCGTCTCGGTGATCGTCAGGCCGGCGCCCTCGAGCTGGGACACGTACTTCGCGTTGACCCAGTAGATGAACTGCAGCTCGTCCCCGGCGATGACGGCGCCGTTGCGCACCGAGTCCTCGGGGATGATCTTGTAGACCACCTCGTCGAGATAGGCCGGCCCGCTGCGGCCGAAGTACTCGGGGGCCCAGTCGTAGTCGGCGCGCTTCTTGAGCACGATCCGCTGGTTGGGCGTGTACTCCTCGAGGGAGAACGGGCCGCTGCCGTCGATCGACTTCTGCCGCTCCTCGACGGGCAGCTCCGCCGTCTTGGCCGACACGATCCCGGCGTGCGCCCGCGACAGGCTCACGAGGAACGCCGCGTTGGGCTTCTCGAACTCCACCTCCACGACGTTCTCCGCCGGCGTGCGGATCTCCTTGATGCCCTCGACGATCGTCTTCGCGCTGGAGTGGATGCCGGGGCGGGCGAGGCTCTCGAAGTTCTTCTTCACCACCTCGGACGTGAGCTTCGTGCCGTCGTGGAACGTGACGTCGTCGCGCAGGGTGAACGTGTAGACCCGCGCGTCCTCGACCGTCCAGTCCGTGGCCAGCCACGGCTCGATCTCCTGGGTCTCCGGGTTGAAGAACACCAGCGAGTCGGTGAGGGCGCGCGCGACCGTGCGCCACACCTGGTTGACGACGGCGGCGTCGACGCCGTTGGGGTCGGCGCTGAGCCCGATGCTCAGCGTGCCGCCCGGCCGTTCGCTCTCGGGCACCGTCTCCTCGGCGGCGTCACCGCCGCCGGCGCAGGCCGCGGCCAGCAGGGTCACCAGTGCGGCGACGGCGGCGAGGCGCCACCGTCGGGGTCCGTGGGTCGTCGACACGGTCGTCCTCCTGCGGTTCGGGCGTGCGCACGCCAGCACCTGGCGCGACGGAGCAGGAGGCTGGGCCCGCGGGGCGGAGGAGTCAATCGTCGGCCGCGATTGCTCACGATCTGAGACGCGCGTCCCACGCTCCGCGCCGGGGCGGACCCGGCTACCGTCGGTGTCCATGGCTCCCACGACGGACGGTGGTCGCACGGCGACGGTGATCGGGGGCGGCGTCGGCGGTCTGGCCTCGGGCCTCGCGCTGGCGCGGCACGGCTGGGACGTCACCGTCGTCGAGCGCGCGACGTCGCTGGACCCGGTGGGCGCGGGGATCGTCGTCGCCCCGAACGCGGTGCGGTCGCTGGACGCGCTGGGCGTCGGCGACGCGACGCGCGGCCTGGCCGCGCTGCAGGGCGAGCTCGGGCTGCGTCGTCCCGACGGGCGGTGGCTGGTGCGCGGCCGCGCGGAGGGCGCGACGTCGCTGTTCGGCGACCGCACGCTCATGCTCCACCGCGCGCAGCTGGTGGCGCTGCTCGCGGGCGCTCTTCCGGCCGGGGCGCTGCGGCTCCGTACGGCGGCGACCGTCACGGATCCGGGCACGACGTCCCGCCCGGCACGCGTGACGACGACCGACGACGCGGGCACGACGACGGAGGCCGACGCGGACCTCGTCGTCGCGGCCGACGGCATCGCGTCCGCCACGCGCACCCGCTGGTGGCCGAGCGCTCCCGTCCCGGTGTCCGGCGGGTCGACGGCGTGGCGGTTCGTGACCCCGCGCGTCCCGGGCGTCGTCGGCTCCGAGATCTGGGGCCGCGGGATCGTCGCCGGGGTCATGCCGCTGGCCGACGGACGGGTCTACGTGTACGTCTCGGTGGCCGACGCCGCCGGCGTCCCGCGCGACCTCGGCGAGCTGCGCGCCCGCCTCGCCGACTGGCACGACCCGGTCCCCGCGCTGCTCGCCTCCGTCGACGACGCCACCGCGCTGCGGCACGAGCTGCGGCACCTGCCCGCTCCGCCGGCGTCGCTCGTGACCGGCCGGGTCGCGCTCGTGGGCGACGCCGCGCACGCGATGCTGCCGAACCTCGGGCAGGGCGGGTGCCAGGCGCTCGAGGACGGCGTGGTGCTCGGCGCGCGCGTCCGCCCGGACGACGACGTCGCGGGCGCGCTGCTGCGCTGGTCGGCCGAGCGACGGCCGCGCGTCGCGCAGGTCATGCGGATGTCCGCCCGGGTCGCCGGCCCGACCCTGTGGACCTCACCCGCCGCCACCGTCGCCCGCGACGCCGGGATGCGCGCCGTCGGCCGGTGGACGGCGGCGCTGGGCCCGCGGGCCCTGCGCCCGGTCATGGCCTGGGAACCGCCCGTCGGCTGACCGGGCGCGACCGCGGTGCGGGACGACGGCGCCAGGGCCGTCGTCCTACGCTGGCAGCCCGCCCACGAGCTGCCGAGGAGCTGAGTCCCGCGTCGTCCGACCCCCGCCCCACGAAGGACGTTCCCAGCGCTGCCGCGCCCGAGGGACAGCTCCACCGGAGCCTGTCCCTGCGGCACCTCGTCGTCTACGGCCTGCTGTTCATCGGGCCGACCGCGCCCATGGGCACGTTCGGCGTGCTGGACGCGCGCAGCAACGGCGCGGTCGCCCTCGTGTTCGTGGTCGCGACCGTGGCGATGGCGTTCACCGCCTGGTCGTACGCCCGCATGTCCGTCGCGGTCCCGAAGGCGGGGTCGGTCTCGGCCTACGCGACCGCGGGGCTGGGGCGGCGACCGGGCTTCATGGCCGGGTGGATGATCGGCCTGGACTACCTGTTCATCCCGAGCCTGGCCGCGCTCTTCTGCGGGATCGCCAGCCACGCCCTGTTCCCCGCGGTGCCCGTCTGGGCCTTCACCGGCGTCGCCGTGCTCCTCATCACGGGCCTGAACCTCGGCGGGGTCCGGCTCGCCGCCACGGTGGGGTTCGTCGCCCTGGTCGTGGAGATCGTGGTGCTCGCCGCCTTCTGCGTCGGCGCGGTCGTCGTGCTGGTGCACGAGGGCCCGGCCAGGCCGTGGCTGTCTCCCCTGACCGGGCTGGACGGGTTCACGCTCGCCGGCACGCTCGGGGCGGTCTCGGTGGCGGCGCTCGCCTTCCTGGGTTTCGACGCGATCGCCACGTTCGCCGAGGAGAGCACCGGCTCCCCGCGGCAGATCGGGCGGGCCCTGATCTTCTGCCTCGTCCTCGCCGGGGCCCTCTTCGTGCTCCAGACCTACCTGGGCGCGCTCCTGACGACGGCGACTCCTCAGGAGCTGGCCGCGAACCCCGAGCAGCAGGGCACGATCTTCTACACGACGATCAGCGAGGAGATGGGGGCGTGGCTCGGCACCACCGTCACGACGGCGCGCGCCATCGGCCCCGTGCTCTCCGCGCTCGTCGCACAGGCCGCGGTGAGCCGCCTCATGTACGGGATGGCGCGCGACGGACAGCTGCCGGCACCGCTCGGGTCCGTGAGCCGCCGGACCGGCGTGCCCCGCCTGGCGACCCTCGTCTCGGCGGTCGCGACGCTCCTCATCGCCGTGGCGGCGGCGGTCCGGCCCGACGGCCTCGACCTGCTGTCCTCGATGGTCACGGTCGGCGCCCTGACCGCGTTCGTCTTCCTGCACGTCGCCGTGGTCGGCTACTACGTCGTCGGCGGGCGCACCGACCGTCGCGTCCTGCACACGGTCGTCCCCGCCGTCGGCCTGGCGATCGTCGTCACCGTGCTCGTCCTGGCGAGCCACCTCGCCCTGGAGGTCGCGGCCGGATGGCTCGTCCTGGGCCTGGTCGTCATGCTCGTGCGGGGCAGGCGGCGTGACGCGTCCGCCGTCGGCGAACCCGGAAATTGAGTCGGGGTGGCTCAAGTTGAACCGGTCAGCAGCAACTCACCTGGAGGAGGACAGCATGACCACCACCCTGACCCGCACCCCGTTCGCCGACGCCTGGCTCCGCGACCTGTGGACCCCGCGCCTCACGGACCTGTCCCGGACGGAAGGCCCCGTGCCCGCCGCCGACGTGTACCGCGACGGCGAGGACCTCGTCGCCCGCCTCGACCTGCCGGGCGTGAACCCGGCCGACGACGTCACCGTCGAGGTCGAGGGACGCAAGCTCGTCGTGCGCGGCGAGCGCAAGGACCAGCGCTCGGAGGAGTCCGAGGGCCGACGCATCTCGGAGGTCCGCTTCGGCGCCTTCCGCCGCGTCGTCACCCTGCCGAAGGCCGTGGACGGCGACGCCGTGACCGCGTCCTACGACGCGGGCGTCCTGACGGTCACCGTCGCCGGCGTCTTCGCCGGCACGACGCCGCAGCGCATCGAGGTCACCAGCGCCTGATCCCAGGCTGATCTCAGGCACCGCCCGACGGCGCCCGGTCGCACCCGCGACCGGGCGCCGTCGTCGTCCCCGGACAGGACGCCGTCACGCCCGCGCCCCGCGTCTCGTCGTCACCGTGAGCACCCGATGAGAAGACGGACGAAGACGGACCGAGGAGACGAGATGTCGCACAGGACGCAGGTCGTGGTGGTGGGCGGCGGGTACGCCGGGGTGACGGCGGCGAACCGTCTGACGAAGCGGGACGACGTGGCCGTGACGCTGGTGAACGCGCGCCCCACGTTCGTGGAGCGGATCCGGCTGCACCAGCGGATCGCCGGGTCGCACGACGCGGTGGTGGACTACCGGCGGGTGCTGGCGGACGCGGTACGGCTCGAGGTCGCGACCGTGGAGCGGATCGACGCGGCGGGGCGGCGGCTGGTGCTCGCGGACGGCGGCACGCTCGGCTACGACTACCTGGTGTACGCCGTGGGCAGCACCAGCGCCGCCCCGGCGGTCCCGGGCGCGGCAGAGCACGCGTACCCGCTGGCGAGCCTGGAAGAGGCCGACCGGCTGGCTCCCGAGCTGGCCGCCGCGGGCCGGGACGCGCACGTGACGGTGGTGGGCGCGGGACCGTCCGGCATCGAGACGGCGTCGGAGCTGGCGGAGCAGGGGCGCACCGTGACGCTCGTCGCGGGCGAGCTGGCCGGCCCGTACCTGCACCCGAAGGGCCGGCAGGCGGTGCTCGCGCAGCTGGTGCGCCTCGGCGTGACGGTCGTGGACGGCCCCGCCGCCGTGGTGACGGCCGTGACGGCCGACGCCGTGCAGCTCGCCGACGGCCGCGACCTCCCCAGCGACGTGACGATCTGGACGGCCGGCTTCGGCGTCCCCGACCTCGCCGCCCGCAGCGGCCTGAGCACGGACGCCGAGGGCCGCCTGCGCACCGACGAGACCCTGACCAGCGTCGACGACGAGCGGATCGTCGCCGCCGGCGACGCGGCCGCGCCGTCGGACCTGCCGTTCCGGATGAGCTGCCAGGCCGCCGGGCAGCTGGGCGGCGCCGCGGCGGACACCGTGCTCGCGCGGCTCGCGGGGACGGAGCCCGCGCCGGCCGTGGTCGGCTTCGTCGGGCAGTGCCTCAGCCTCGGCCGGGGCGCCGGGCTGTTCCAGTTCGCCCGGCGCGGCGACGTTCCCGTGCGGGCGTTCCTCGGCGGGCGGCTGGGCGCGCGCGCCGGGGCCTGGCTCAAGGAGCTCGTGTGCAGGAGCACGGTCCAGGGCCTCGTCTGGGAGGCGCGCCGGCCCGGCAGCGTCCGGTACCCGGCGTTCATCGGCGACCCGCGCCGGCAGGAGGTGCTGCGCGCGCGGCGCGAGACCGCGCCGCACGACGTCGTCCCGGTCGCCTGACGCGCGACCCGACCAGAGACGCCGACACGACGGAGCGCCGGCCGGGCCCGATGGGGCCCGGC